>QHBR01000275.1 GCA_003244015.1 Hyphomicrobiales bacterium
CCGAGCTTGCGCGCGGTGGCGATTGCCTGCAGCCCCGCGACGCCGGCGCCCATGATGAAGATTTTCGCGGGGGGAATCATGCCCGCCGCCGTCATCATCATCGGAATGACCCGGCCATATTCGGCGGCGGCATCGATGACGGCGCGATAGCCCGCGATATTCGCTTGGCTCGACAGGACATCCATCGTTTGCGCCCTTGTGATGCGCGGCATTAATTCCATTGCGAAGGCGCAAACTCCCGCCGCCGCCAAGGCGTTCAGGGCATCGATATGCCCGTAAGGATCCATGATCGCGACGACGCCGGCGCCTTGCTTGGCGCCGGCGATGTCCGCCGCGCCAGGCCGCCGGACCCGCAAGACAATGTCGGCGTCTTTGACCGTGGCTTGAGCGCTGGGCGCAATCATGGCGCCCGCGAGCGCGTAATCTTGATCCGGAATGCCGGATTTAAGTCCGGCGCCAGTTTGGACCCTGACCTCCGCGCCGAGGCCCGCAAATTTTTTAACCGTCTCCGGTGTCGCCGCGACCCGGCCTTCGGCGGGGTCGTTTTCGGCGGGAATGGCGATCAGCATGATTAACTCCGCTGGTTGTTGAACCTTTGACCCCGCCTTATTTTTGTTTTCCGGCCAAGCTACACTGCCCGGAAGCCGCGTCGAGGCCGGCAACAATTAGCCCACAAAAAAATGCCAGCAAGGCGAGAAGGAGAGCCACGCCGGCCACGGTGTATTTTACTGAAAAAAATCCGGTAGGATTTTTCGTGTCTAGCGTAGTCCATGGCGGGATGGCCCGCGGATTGCGCATCGTTTGCAGCCATCATGCCCATTTTTATTCCGCTTTTTGATCACCCTAGCTTTCGAGATGGCGCATGTAAACGGCCAATTAAAGGGCGGCGCTTCAGACGCGAGCCGAGCGGGGACTCACATCGGGTGCCAAGCTTTTTGTTGTCATATGATTTTTTTCGCGCCGCGGATTTCCGCCCCCGCGATCATCCGCGCGATCAAACTGGCGCCGGCAGCCCCGCCTTGGCGAGCGCACCTGTTTGCCGCTCGCTCAGAGCGGCGGCCGAAAATTTGCCCATCGTCTCATGGAACAATTGGAAGAAATTCAGCCTTGCGTCGAGATGCAAAAAGGCGCTTCCAAGACCGATCGCGGCGCGATCCATGAACACGAACTCGCGCGGCACCAGAACCGGACCCTCTTTCTTCAAAGCCTGGTGGAAGGTAAACGCTTCCTTGCGGCCGTATTTCGCTGGCGCGACGCCATCGGCGACGCTGCGCACCCGGTCGTCGAGCAAGGGAGCGTAAATGAACCGCGCCCAGATATTCAGCGTTTCGGCGAGATCCTTGGTGAGACCGCGAAAGCCCCAGGTTTCATAGGCATGCACGGTGCGGGCGAAATCCTTGTGCAGCAATCCCTCGTAGAGATCGACGACGCCGCCGACGAATTTGGAGGTGAAAATACGGATGCACCCGTAATCGAGGAGGTTTATGCCGCGCGCTTCCTTGTCTTTTGCCGCGCCGAATACCGTATAATTGCCAAGGTGCGCATCGCCGTGGATGACGCCGAACCGGCTGAACGGAATCCACCAGGCCTTGAACATCGCTTCGGAGATGCGGTTGCGCGAGGATTCGCCTGCTTGTCTGAAGCCGAGCAGCTTGCCGCCTTCGAGCCACTCCATCGTCAACAGCCGCCCGGTTGACAGCTCCGGCCGCACACCAGGCACGCGAACCTCCTCGACATTGGCGAGAATATCGCGATAGAGCGCGGCATGTTTCGCCTCGCGGCGATAATCGAGTTCCTCGCGGACGCGGTCGCCGATTTCTTTCGTCATTTCGCGCGTGTCGATGACCGGATTGAGGCGCCGGTGCAGCGCGAAGACAATTTCGAGCTGCCGCAAATCGGCCTCGACGGCCGATGTCATGTCTGGATATTGCAGTTTGCAGGCAAGCGCGGCGCCATCCTTGGCGGTCGCCCGGTGAACTTGGCCGAGCGACGCCGCCGCCGCCGGATGGGGATCGAACGCGGCGAACCGCGAAAGCCAATCTGCCCCGAGCTCCGCCTGCATCCGCCGCTTGACAAACGCCGCGCCCATCGGCGGCGCCCCGCTTTGCAGCTTCTGCAATTCCTCGGCATAGTCCGGCGGCAGAAGACCAGGGACGCTCGCCATCATCTGGGCGGCCTTCATCACCGGCCCCTTGAGGCCGCCGAGCGCTTGCGCCAAGGCCGCCGCATTGCTGCCCGAGGCACCGCCTCCGCCGAGAAGACGGGCGCCGGCAATCCTGGCCGCGACCCCGCCGGCATTGGCGCCGACCCTTGCATAGCGCGCCGCGCGCGCGGAAAAGCGATTGGCTTCCTCGTCTTCCATGCACTGGACTCGATTCTAGGGGGCTGCTACCCCGCGACTGCGCTGGCAACATGACTTTATTTTCCTTTAAGCTGAAGCAAGCGGCGCCGACAGCAAAATTCATCCATTCACAGAGACTTGTTGCGGCTAATGCCGCGCCGCCATGCGGATCAAAACTCAGCGCCCGGACCGGATCGATTTGTGTCAATCGTACCAAAATGTTCACACATTTTGGTACGATTGACGGTTTGCGCAAACGCACATCTGCGAGGCGCGGCGGGTTAGAAGCCGGAATTTGGAGCAAGCGGGAAATTGCGATAAGGTTTATGCTCTAGCTGCGTTGTTTTTAGAGGCTGTTTCAAAAGCCTCACCCCCATCCTACAGAGGTTCTCGGCAGCCTGCTAAGCGGTAAGCAGCGGTTAACCCACGTTTATCGCTTAAGGCGAGCGCGCCAGCCTCTGATCCGCTGTGGCCACCACAACGGTTTGAGGAGATTGATCGCCAGAAGTGGATGGCCGCGAAACCCCGCCCAATACTGCGCCGCAATATCGCGGAGGGTCGTGAATCCGGTTGGTGATTTCGCGATCGCGTGCCGCAGCCGCGTGGCCGTTGCGGCGGTATCGGCGACCGTGATCGGAACGTCTCGCCCAAACATCTCTCGCAATACTGCGACCTGATCGTGAAGCACGGCAATCGCACCGGCCGCGGCAAAGCGGCCTTTGATTTCCCGCCAGTCAATTGCGCCGCCGCATTCATCGATCAGCAGCGCGAGATCGACAATCTGCCGCAGATCGACAAGTCCCTTCATATGCAGTGAATCCTGAATCTGCGCATGGACAATATTGTGCGTCACACGATCTGTCGGACAAAGCACGAGGTAGCGCAATCCGTTTCGACCTCGCGGGAGCGCGCGCGCCATTGCATCCTTCGCATTGATCAGACGGACGAGGTAGAGGCGGACGAGCTCGTAATGCAGTTCGACGCCGATTCCGGCCTCTTCATTCGCCTGCATGGGCAGGTGCTGATTGAACGAATCCCAGCGCTTGTTTGGAGGGGGTATCAATTCGACCGTGCGATAGCCGATCGCGGCAAGGACTTGCGATGCGACGCTCACCACGTCAGCCGGGACGAGGATGTCGATGTCGCGGATGATTCGCGCCGCCGGATCGGGATAAAGTCCGTCGAGCAGGTTTGCGACGCCCTTCAGGAGGAGGGGCGTCATACCCGACCGGTTCAGCGCGGCGACAATATCGCGGATCGCGTTTTCAAGGGCTGCATTGCGTTCCCGGTTCCACGCGATGATGGCGGCGAAGTACTCCTTGACGTCATTCGGGACTTCCAGTTGGCGGGTCAGGACAAGGCCGACGGCCGGGCTCACCAGATTCTGGCTGGCGAGTTCGACCACGAGCGGCCAGTCCGGCGGGGTCTCCACGCCAAGGGGTTTGCGCTCGACATATGCGCGCAGGGCGTCGACAACGTACCGTGCGCTTTCCGACCGCTTCATCCGGTCAGCGTGGCGAGGCATCGCGCCGCCTCCGTCAGTTCGCCGTATTCCAGACTGTAGAAGGGCGTCTGTTCAGCCCAACGAAGGAAATTTGCGATACGCGCTTCTTCAAGCGGATAACCGAGAAAGACGCGATCAGTGAACAGGCGGGCAAGTCCGTCGACCGGCGCGATGGGTGCGAAGCCGGTGCGGATATTTGGCGCGTACCTCGGGAAGACGACGGCGCGCGACGGCGCCGGCGGGGTCTCCCACAAGTGGGGAGGCGGCTGGAGCAATTGGTCGGTGCGAAACCGGTCGGGGAAAGTGATGGCTTCGAAACCGGCGGGCGCCGGATAGAGCCCGCGGCTGCCCCCTTCAGGTTGATGGCCAAGGGGCAAGCGGCCACCTCCCCTTGCGGCGCCATGAGCGGCACGAGGTCGTCGGAGAGATAGTCAAAACCATTCGATGCAAGAAACCCGACCAGAGTGCTCTTGCCGCTTCCGGATACGGCCGGGAGCACGATCGCGGCGCCGTTCCGCCGCACGGACCCAGCATGCAGAAATGCCAGCCACTCCCGTGCCGGATGCAGCGCGCGAATGACCTGCTCGAGGATGGCGCCGACGATTTCGGTGGGATCGTCAGTTTGCACGCGCGGATTGCCCTCGACGGTGACGAGGCTGCCTTGTCCATTCGGCCGGGACAGGATCTCGCTATCCGCCGGGCAGCCGCACGGCTGCAGGTCCGGAAAAAGTGGCCGCATGAACTCGGCAGTCGCGGCGCTGGCGCTGATCCGTATATTCCTGCCGTTGATCCGTGTCGTGAACCCGCCGATCTCGCGATCGGCATCAGAAAGTTCTTCGGCGCCGGTCGCGTCCCTCGACGAGCTTTCGTCCCTGCTGCCCACCAGCAAGCCCTCGCATTGCAAATGAGCAAGCAAAGCGGCGCAGTCGGCCAACGCAACCTGCGGATCAACGTCATAAGTGCCGGCAAGACTGGCGGCGAGTTCGTCAACATGGTGCTGTTATAGACGAAAAGGCGGCCGCTCCGCTCGTCCCAGAGAACAATTCCCTGGCCGAAAGCGAAACGCCTCACCGACCGCGAAAGTGAGTCCCTAGCCGTCCGCAACGGACGCTATTCCGGCGTCAGCCGAGCAATCATTTTGTTAAAGGTACGACCGATTTGTTGAAGGGTGGCCCGACTGCGCAACCGCCTTCCCGCTCTTTAGTAGCACAACAAGGGCAGGCGCGGTGTAGGCCCCATAGATGCCGAGCTTCTTAAGCGCCTCGCGGCGTCCCTCGTCGGTCTTCTCAGACGCCATCGACACGGGCCGCGGATTCTTCGGATTATTCCTGATATTCATGACAGCTCCCGCCAAGAAACTTAGGTACTCCAACCAATCCAAAATATAATATTTTGGTGGCGCGTGCAAGAGGCCGCAGTTCAAATTCGCCAATCGTCGTGCCTTTGGTTAATGACGGCCAAAGGCACGACATGGTGTCGTTTAGACGAAAAGGCGGCTGTTCCGCTCGTCCCAGAGAACAATTCCCCGGTCGAAAGCGAAATGCCCGATCGACTGCGAAAGTGAGACGCTAGCCGTCCGCAACGGACACTATTGCGGCGTCAGCCGAGCAATCATCGTTCTCCCGACGCCGCAACTGCCTTCCCGCTCCGCAGCATCACCGTAAGGGCCGGTGCGGTGTAGGCCCATAGGCCCCATAGATACCGAGCTTCTTGATCGCCTCGCGGCGTCCCTCGTCGGTCTTCTCAGACGCCTTCGACACGGGCCGAAGCTTCGTCAAATTATTCTGTATACCCATGGAAACCTCCATCGACTAAAACCAAACATTTAAATTACGTTTCCCGCGACTGCGCAACCGCCTTCGCGCTCCGCAGCAGCACAATAAGGGAAGCGCAGTGCAGGCCGCATAGATGCTGGATCGCCTCGCGGCGTCCCTCGCCAGTCTTATCACGCCTTCGACACGGGCCGAACCTTATTCGAACTATTCTGGATACTCATAGGCCCTTCTGAGTATTTTCGCTGCAAATGCAATCTGAATTTTGCCGTGGTTCACTACGTTTGGCACGCTGGCTCTTTGGCGCCAGCCAATTTGGTGCATAATGCACAAAATCCGCGTGATTCGCTTTTGCGTGATAAATTCTCATATTCAGTTCAAAGGAGCCGCAACTCATTGACCACCGCTCTTTCGCTTGGCCTGCCTGAGGCGCCCGCGCCGCAGGGAATCGCCGCCCGCGCGCGGCCTCGCCGCTATCTCGACGGGCTGAACGCCGAGCAGCGCGAAGCGATCGAGGCGATCGACGGCCCGCTTCTCGTGCTCGCCGGCGCGGGCACCGGCAAGACCCGCGTGCTGACCACAAGAATCGCGCATATTCTTGGCGAGGGCCGCGCGCGAGCGCATGAAATCCTCGCGGTGACCTTCACCAATAAGGCGGCGCGGGAAATGAAGGAGCGGGTCGGCACGCTGGCCGGGCCGGTCGCGGAAGGCATGCCGTGGCTTGGCACGTTTCATGCGATTTCGACAAAAATTTTGCGCCGCCACGCC
The DNA here is from genome assembly GCA_003244015.1 of Hyphomicrobiales bacterium. Taxonomy (GTDB): domain Bacteria; phylum Pseudomonadota; class Alphaproteobacteria; order Rhizobiales; family Beijerinckiaceae; genus Methylocapsa. The sequence continues at coordinate 6,386 of QHBR01000275.1, forward strand.
GAGCTTGTCGGTCTGAAACCGGGCTTCACCATTCTCGATGCGGACGATCAAATCCGCTTGTTGAAACAGGTGCTGCAAGCCGAAAATATCGACGACAAGCGCTGGCCCGCCCGCGCCCTCGCGCACCAAATCGACAACTGGAAAAATCGCGGCCTCGATTTTTCGCGCGTGCCCGTTGGCGAAGCGGCCGCGTTCGCCAACGGCAAAGGTGCCAGTTTATATAAGCTATATCAGGAAAGGCTGAAGATTCTCAACGCCGCCGATTTTGGCGACCTTTTGCTGGAATCCGTGCGGCTCTTTCGCGAAAATCCCGAGGTCCTGAAGCGCTATCAGGAACGGTTCCGCTATATGCTCGTCGATGAATATCAAGATACCAACACGGCCCAGTATTTGTGGCTGCGGCTGCTCGCGCAGGGGCGCCAAAATGTCTGTTGCGTCGGCGACGACGATCAGTCGATCTATGGCTGGCGCGGCGCCGAGGTCGATAACATCCTGCGCTTCGAGACCGATTTTCCAGGCGCGAAAATCATCCGGCTGGAACGCAATTACCGCTCTACCGGGCATATCCTTGGCGTCGCGGCTGCCTTGATCTCGCATAACGTGGGGCGGCTCGGAAAAACCCTCTTCACCGATGGCGAGAGTGGCGAGAAACCAACCGTCACCGGGGTCTGGGATTCGGAGGAAGAAGCCCGCGTAATTGGCGAAGAGATCGAGCAGGTTCAGCGCAAGGGCCATGCCCTCGACGAGATCGCGATTCTCGTCCGCGCGTCGTTCCAGATGCGCGAATTCGAGGAGCGATTCATCACCCTTGGTCTGCCTTACCGGGTGATCGGCGGCCCAAGATTCTACGAGCGCGCCGAGGTCCGCGATGCGCTCGCCTATCTGCGCTGCACCGCGCAGCCCGCCGACGATCTTGCCTTCGAGCGCATCTTCAACCTGCCCAAACGCGGCCTCGGCGACGCCACCTTGCAGATCCTCCACAATCATGCGCGGCGCGCGCGAGTCCCCTTGATGCAAGCCGCGCAAACAATCGTCGAGACCGAGGAGCTAAAGCCCAAGCAGCGCCAGACCTTGCGTGACCTTCTCGCCGATTTTTCCCGCTGGTCGGGTTTGATCGAGGCAAAGCCGCAAGGCGAACTCGCCGGGATCGTTTTGGAAGAATCCGGCTACACCGACATGTGGCGCAAGGAGAAGACCGCCGATGCCGAGGGCCGTCTTGAAAATCTCAAGGAACTCGTCCGCTCGATGGAGGAGTTTCCCGATCTTGGCAGCTTTCTTGAGCATATTTCGCTGGTGATGGACGCCGCGAACACCGATTCCGGCGCTCGCGTCTCGATCATGACGTTGCACGCCGCGAAAGGGCTTGAGTTCGAGACCGTGTTTTTGCCCGGATGGGAAGAAGGGCTGTTCCCGCATCAACGTTCGCTCGACGATTTGGGCCGCGCGGGGCTCGAGGAAGAGCGCCGCCTCGCCTATGTCGGCGTGACGCGGGCCAAGCGCCGGGCGAAAATATATTTCGCGACCAACCGGCGCATTCATGGGCTTTGGCAGACGACGACTCCCTCGCGTTTCCTGGACGAACTGCCGGAAACGCACGTCGAAGTCGTCGAGGCGGCGACGGGTTCGGCCTATGGCGGCTATGCGCAATCGCGCTTTTCCAATATGGACACTTATGGGTCGTCCTACGCGACGCCTGGCTGGCGGCGCGCGCAGCAGAGCGGGGGCGAGTCGACGCGGGGCGGTCCCGGAAGTTCTCAAGGAAGCCGGGCGCGGCGCGGTCCGGTGCGGATCGAAGGGGAACTGATCGCGAGTTCGAGCGCGGGTTCGGCCTTTTCGAAGGACGCGCGGGTGTTTCACGTGAAATTCGGCGCCGGCACGGTCGCCATCGTGGACGGCAACAAGCTCACCGTCGATTTCGACAAGGCTGGGCGCAAAATGGTGTTGGAGAGTTTTGTGAAGGCTGGGTGATATACCCCGTTCGCGTTAGCGGTGATGGTTGATGGCTACGAGGCGCGGGCGGACACTGCCACGTCTTTGAGTCGCGGGCGAGAATTACCGCGGAGCATTATGTTTGACCCGGCGATAAGTTCTCGGCTGCCTCGATCATCGTCTCGGCGATCATGCCCAAGACGGTCACCCATGCATGATTGAGCTCCACCGTAAATTCGCCGGCGAGGAAGTCGTTTAGGTCCGGATGAAAGCGCTTGAAACCCCGTCGTAGTCGGCCCGCTTGACCCCGTAATCGGACTGTCGCTTCCCTCCCCAGCGCGCGCGGTCCTCCCACCCTCTCCGGCATGCGGTTCAGGCCCCTTACGGCCGAACTCAAGACGAACATGAACATCTTGGTGTGTGCCGCGTCGAGTTCTTTTCCCTCGCCGGCGGTTCCTCCCTTTATTTCGTCGAGGTCGAGGATAATGTTTTTCGGCGGCTTGAGCAAGCTTGAAGATCATGCTGGGGGACGTGGAGAACTCGCCGCCCTCGACAAGAGGTCAACTACGTGCCGGAGCGGGCGGCCACTCTCGTCCTCGACTAATCAAAAATTGTCACTCGCGATCTTCATCGGCAAACCGATTCCCAGACCGGATAGGTTTTTGAACAGAGACAGGAAAGATTGAATGACAGTCGAGATGTCGGTCGCGTAAAACGCCGTGGCGGAAATCGCCACGGACCAGTTTGGAAGTTAGATCTTATGCGCGCCTCAGTGCGTAAGGTCGGCTGGCAGTTTTCCGCCGTTTGCGGCGATCTTCGCCATCATCTGCTTGTGCAGCCAGATATTCATTGACGCGGAATCGCTGGTGTCGCCCGCATAGTGCAATTCCGACGCGAGCTGCTTGCGGGCGGTAAGACTGCTGTCGAGTCCGACAAGTTTCATCAGATCGACGATCGACTTGCGCCAGTCTAGTTCCTCGGGATTTTTCTCGTTGAGGGCGTCGAGGATCGCGGCCACGTCCACCGATCCGGCAGGAGCAGCGGGCGTTGCCCCCGCAGCGGGAGCAGACGGCGCAGACCCCGCACCAGGAGCCGATGGTGGCGCAGACGCAGCGGCGTTGGTCGACCCGGACGCCGAAGCCGGTGCGGCCGGCGTTTTGCTCGGGCCGAAGATCTTGCTCATAATGATTCCAGAGATACTCATCGTCTCCTCCCACGTTGAATGGTTCAAGTAACGCCCCGCGATCGAAAATGTTCCGCCGCGGTGGATAGGATCGACACAAGCCGCATGATACCTTATAGCCTCGATGGGCGTTACACAAAGCGCCGACGTCATCCGGCACCACAGGCTTTGTCACCACGGATTATGACCACAGTCTTTACATTCCTTGGCAAGGATCGGACACTACACCATGGCACCAAAGCTCCGCCGTATCTTATTTGGCATCCTAATCGCTTTGCTGGTCGCCGCCGGCCCCGTCGCGTTCCTCGACTATGTTCTGCCTCACCACGACGTGTTGCGTATTATTGGATCAGAGACCCGGCGTCCGCTCAGCAGCAGCAAATCCGATACATCCACGCACGACGTGTTCTTTATCTATGCCGAGGATATCGAAACTAAAAAACCCCGCGTGTTTCATAACGAAGATACCCGCTGGGGTTTTCCTTGGTATTTTAAATTCAATTCGGCCGAGCTCCAGGCTGTCGCGCAATCCATTGCGAGCGAGCGTGGCACCGCGCTGTTAACCTATTACGGCTGGCGCATCAAAATTTTCTCAATCGTGCCGAATGTGACAAACATCAAACGCGCCACGCCTGACGAGGAGCCGCCGATTCCATGGTTCAACCTTGGTCTCGCCGCGGTCATCATCGGTGGGGCAGCCTTGTTCGGTTTTTGGATTCGCGGTGTCTGGAAGCGGCGGCGCTAGTGTTCCGGCACAAACATTTGAATCCGGATTCGCTGCAAACATGATTCTTCTGCGGCCTGATAGACAGGCTACCGCAAACTGTGGCTTTGATGGGGTGGACGTTCTTGCGATTGCCCTTGCGGGGGCTCCTTGGCATTGATCGCAGCGCGAAAATCGGGCAAAAAGCCGTTCTGCCGCCGCTTTTTGCCGTCTCCCACCCTCCGGCTCCGCGAGCTTTGCGTCCATGCCGCCTCCCTTGCGCATCGGCATTGCCGGTCTCGGCACCGTTGGCGCCGCGGTTATCACGCTGCTCGGCCGGCAGGCCGAGGCGCTGCGGCGCCGGACCGGCCGGCAAATCGCGATCACTGGCGTTTCGGCCTGCCACAAGGCCAAGCAGCGGGGGATCGATCTCGCCGGCTTCGCCTGGTTCGGCGATTGCGCGGCTTTGGCACGATCCCCCGGCATCGATATTTTCGTCGAACTGATCGGGGGCGAGGAAGGCGCCGCGCTTGCGGCGGCGGAAGCCGCGCTCGGCACGGGCAAATCCTTCGTGACCGCCAATAAGGCGCTGCTTGCCAAGCACGGCATGCGGCTCGCCGCGCTCGCCGAGGAAAAGGGCGTCGCGCTTGCCTTCGAGGCTTCGGTCGCGGGCGGCATTCCGATCGTTAAAACCTTGCGCGAGGGTTTGGCCGGCAATTCCATCGAGCGCGTCTACGGCATCTTGAACGGCACTTGCAATCACATTTTGACACGGATGGAACAGGAGGCTCTGTCCTTCGCGGACTGCCTGAGGGAGGCGCAGAAGCTCGGCTATGCGGAAGCCGATCCCGCCTTCGACATCGGCGGTTTCGACACGGCGCAGAAGCTCGCGATCCTGACTTCGCTGGCCTTTGGCACGGTGATCGATCCGGCCGCGATCGCCGTCGAGGGCATCGAGTCGATCACGCTTGCCGATCTCGAAGCGGCGGCGGAACTCGGCTACCGCGTCAAGCTCCTCGGTGTCGCGCAACGCACGCCCTTTGGCATCGAGCAGCGCGTGCATCCGAGCATGGTGCCAAAATCCACGGCTATCGCCCAGGTCATGGGCGTCACCAACGCGGTCACGATCGATGCCGACGCGGTGCATGAGCTGACCCTTGTTGGCCCCGGCGCGGGGGGCGAGGCGACGGCTTCGGCGATCGTCGCCGATATCGCCGATATCGCGCGCGGCGTGCGCTCCACGCCGTTCGGTTGGCCGGTGGCCTCGCTGTCGCCCGCCCGGCACGCGCCGATGCAGTTGCACGAAGGCGGCTATTATATCCGGCTTTCGGTGTTCGACCGGCCAGGTGCCGCGGCGGCGATCGCGACGCGCATGGCCGAGCGCGGGATTTCGCTCGAAAGCATCGTGCAGCGCCGCCGCCCCGGCGCGAATATAGCGCCCGGCGGCGCGGTGCCGGTCGTTTTGATCACCCATGCGACGCATGAAAAATCCGTCCGCCAGGCGCTCGAAGCCGCGGTCGACGATGGTTTTTTGGCCGAAAAGCCGCAGGTGATTAGGATCGAGCGGGAGTGATTTCAAACGCGATGATCACGACTCCAACAAGAGGCGCTGTCCGAACTTGAGGCCGAATCCCTAGAGCGGGAAGGCAACAGGCGGCGCGGGCAGGTCGAACCAGCGAAACGCCAAAAGCCCGACGAGAAAGCCGCCGATATGGGCCTCCCAGGCGACCGTCGCATCGGTGACGCCGAGCGGCATCGGGATGGCGCCGAACAAAAAATTGGCGAGGAACCAAAAGCAGAGAAAACTGATCGCGCTGCGGTTGAACAAAATTTCCCGCAAAGGGAGCGAGGGCTGGCGATAAGCGATGTCCTCGTCCGCGCGTTCCGCAAAGCCGAGCGATTCGCCAAGCGGCGCCCCAGGCTGAAACACGAAACGCACAGCCGCCGCCATGACGCCGGAAACCGCGGCCGAGGCCCCTACGACCGGCTGCAGATCTGTCATGTGGGTGACGTAGTGCATCGCCGCTCCGGCAATTGCCGCGACCGCGCAAAAAAGCAAAAAGCGGGGCGCGCCAAAGCGGCGTGCGACGGCCGAGCCGAAGGCCGCGAACCAAAGGCAGTTCATCCCAACATGCAGCCAGCCGCCATGCAAAAACGCATAGGTAAGCGGCGTCCACCATTGCGGCTTCCCATCGCCCAGGAAAAAGGCCGCCGCCTGGGCGCGGAGCCCGGCGTCGTCCGCGATCGAATTGATGGCGAGGGACACGCGGTCCGGATCGAACGCGAAAGTAAACCGTCCCGGCACGAAGGCGAAGCGCCGAAGAATCTCAAGATAGGCTTCGGGCGAGAGGAGTTGAGATAGGCCTTCGATCGCGGCCAACAGCGCGACGATCCAAAGGACCACCGGCGGCAGATTGAAAATTCTCTCTTGGCGAGTGCGCATGTTGAGACCGTGTTCTATCTTGCCGAAGGCCGATCCGGCGAAGTTTGAATAGATGCCGTGTTACCTGTTCCGCCGAATCCTGGAACCGATCGACGGGCTCACGCCAACGGACGTGGTACGATGCTAACAGCGGCGGTTGAACCCGATTTACGGGCCTTCCGACAGCGGAAGTGCATCCGGGCTGTTGCAAAACCGGTCGAGATCACGTGGGAAGACAGGTAAAGGCTGCAACCTCAAGGCCAGCTGAGGGAAACGCCGCTTCTCTATTCTCAGGCGTGGCCAATGAGCCCATCATGCCGTCAAATTAAGGTGGATTTGCCGTCCATCTGGGAAATCTGGGTTAAGGGATCAAATTCTCTCCTTCGTTCTTTCAACGTCGTTTGACCAGGCTAGACTAAAGATGATACTGCGATCTTTATCAAATGCGGGTTTTTGGAGGACAAGGCAGATGGTGAGGGGCAGCATTATGCAACCATTTCCAGTACGCTATCTTGGCAAACGGCCCGAACGCCGATTGCTTAAGGGCACCTCGAAAAATAT
>QHBR01000078.1 GCA_003244015.1 Hyphomicrobiales bacterium
GCTAGCCCAGCACCCAATGGGTTGCCGCGGCGACCGCGATGGTCGTGAACACCACGCAACCCACAGCCAGCTGCGAAATTGGGCGCAAATTGAATCGGAACTCGCGCCAGCTCATCGCCACCGCAGACGCGTAGATGACGGGCGGCAAGACCAGAAGCAGCACCAGCTCCGGAGCGAGCTCCAGGGTCGGCAGACCTGGGACGAGCGCCAGGACAACCCCAGTCAGCACCAAAAGAATGGCCGGGGGAATCTTAAGTCGTGCTGCGAGGACCGCGACCGCCGCAACCACGGCCAGCAGCAATACCAGAATCTGGATCGTCGAAATCATGCGCTTACCTGTCCGCGATGATGGCGAAACACGAGCCGAAGTCAATTTACGCGTAGCGTTGCACAGTGGCGGAGGCGGCTTGGTCGGCGGCGATCTCATACCTCCAAATAAGTCGGACCAGGGATAATCTCATCCGATTATCTGCATTGTTACTCTGCAATCATTTCTTATCGACAACCGCTTCCAGCGCCGCCTCGAAGCTGGCGATATTGCGCGGGTTGGCGCCGAAATCGTAAGGCCCGAAGCGCGACACCGAACGGATGTCGATTCGCGTCTGACCGGCGAGCGGCCTTAGCCTCAACGCGATATCGGAAGGAAAACCGAGGATAAAACTGGTGGCGATGGCATCGATATGGCCAAGACCCGCGCGCCCCCCCGGCGGCCTCTGTTCGACGATCTTCCAGCCGTTTGCCGCCAGCGCCGCCAAGGCGGCATCGAAGGCTTTGCGCGTGTCGAGATCGAGGAGGATCGGCTGGATCTGCGGATAGGCGTTGATCTGCGCCTTACGGCTCGCAATCGCGACGCTTGGCGGAGTGGCATCGCCGCGCGCGGCCAAAGCCTCGCGTGAAAGGGAAAAGTTTGGCGGATCGGCGATATCGGTCGAGATATCGGCAAGACGCGGCAGGCGCAGGGTTTGTTGCGCGAGATAGGCCGGGTACGCCAAGAGCAGAGTAGCGAGAACGAGCCCCGCGAAGGCCTGCCCGGCGCCCTTGCGCCCGCTGCGCCAAATGATCGCGAAAGCCAAAATCGCGCATAAAATCGCGCCGCAGGCGACGATCAGCGCCCCGGCGAGCACAGCGAGCAGGTCAAGACCGCGCGCAGCTCCCAAAATGCCTATAACGGCGACGGCAAGCGAAAACATCGCGAGGCGCTGGCTGAGCAAGGCCGCCTTGGAATAGGGCTCCTCGACGATCAGACGCCGCATGGTGACATGTCCTCTTGCGATCTATTTGCGTGAAAAGCGCCAAATGGCTAGACCATTGCGAGCGAACCAGCCATGCCGAATTTGCTCGTTTCCGCCACCAATTTGCACGCGGCGCTGCTTAGCCGGGAATTTTCCGAGCGCCTCGATCCAGCCTTGCGCGCGATTGTGCAAAGGAAGGGATTCCGCGTCGGCCTGGCGCGCCGCCGCGGCCAGCTCGGATGCGCGCATCGCCCGCGGCGAGGCCCGTCCCCTCGACGGCTTGCCGGTGACGATCAAGCGAGGTTGCGGGCACGGTGACCTCCGCGGGTACTCTCGCGCTGCGAAATTATATCCCGAACGAAGATGCGAGCACGGTGGCCCCGCTGTGCCGGGCCGGAGCGATCCGCCCGGCAAGACCAATTTTCCATTTTCACCGGCGTCTTCCAGGCCTGCAACAACATTTACGGGACGAAGCCCGATCCGCATGCGCGTTCGATCGAGGTCAATGGCAAACAAAGGCCCTATTTCGATCTGATGCCGTGGGCCTGCCTCGCCATTGGCGCCGGTCTGCCGGCCGCCGTCGCTCCGGCGATGCTTGGAGCGGATGGCTTGCCGGGCGGCGTCCAAATCATCGCCGGAAGCTTCGAGGACCGCACCGGCCATCCCCTGCGCCGCGATGCTCGAAACACTCGGCGGGAGCTTCCAGGCCCCGCCGATGGCCTCGCCTTGACCGCGGCGGCAAGGCTTTCGTCAAAACAATTCGCGATCATGGCAAATGCTTCATGCAAGTCAGGCGGGTTAGCGTGATCGCGCACGGCTGGAAGAAGCAAAGATCTCGCGTTAGCGGCCTGCCCTAGCGATGGTTTCACGATACGATTCGAAAACTAACGAAGCAGGTTACATGGCGTTAACTTCCGCACCACATGATCATTCGTGAAAGCTCCCCGCGAGCCGACGTTGCCGCTTACAGTTTGGATTTATGGAAATGAGCACCGATCAGAACATTCCGCAAAAGGCTGCCGCCTCAAATCGACCCTCCGATCTCCTTTCAATGCTCTATCGCGAAATCGGGATTTCCGCCGTCGCCGCGGCGCTCGAGGCAACCGCGCGCAAGCCGCCTAAACCGTCACAAAGCCGCAAGGACATTCCCGCGGTGCTCAGGGATGGCGAGGCGGCCTAGCCATAGCCAGGCGCGGAAACCGCCGGCCTTTTAATTTGATGGTTTTGCCGCTTTGCGGTATAGTAAATAATGGCGAGCATAAGCCGACGGCTTTTTTTGCAGGGCGCCGGGGGATTGGCTTGGACGACAGCCGGGCTTGGCGCCTATGCGTTCGGGTTTGAACCGGGCCTGCGTCTTAACGTGACTTCCTATCGCGTTACCCCGCCCCACTGGCCGGACGGATTGACCCTCAAGGCCGCCGTGCTGGCGGATATCCATGCCTGCGAACCTTGGATGCCCGCGAGCCGCGTCCGCGGGATCGCGAATCTAACGAACGATCTTGCGCCCGACATCGTCTTTCTGCTCGGCGATTTTTCAGGCGGCCACCGGTTCGTCACCGGCCCGGTGATGCCGGACGAGTGGGGCGAGGCGCTCACGGTTTTGCAAGCGCCGCTTGGCGTCTATTCGGTTCTCGGCAACCACGATTGGTGGCATGGCGCCCTGCCCGGCATGCCGGCCGACGGCGCCGAAGGCGTGCGCCGCGCCTTGCATTCGGCCGGCATCGCCGTTCTCGAAAACAATGCGTTGCGCCTGACCAAGAACGGCAAGCCCTTCTGGGTCGCGGGTCTTGGCGATCAAATCGGCGAACCGAAAGCCCATCGGCTCTTCAGGAGCCTCGACGATCTTGCCGGGACCCTGACGCAAATAAAAGATCCGGCGCCCGTCATCTTGCTGGCCCACGAGCCCGCCATTTTCCCGCGTGTTCCAGACCGCGTTTCGCTGACGCTCTGCGGCCACACGCATGGCGGCCAGGTGAACCTGCCTATTTTCAGCCAGCGCTTCCTGCGTCACTACTACGGGGTCGATCTGGTCTACGGTCATATCGTCCAAAGTGACCGTCATCTGATCATCTCCGCCGGCCTTGGCACCTCCTACGCGCCGGTTCGTTTCATGCGTCCGCCGGAAGTGGTCGAGCTCACCATCGGCGGGGGCACGGCGCAATCCTGAGCCGGGCTCCGTCGTACATGGCGTCATCGCACGGGGCCAGCCGGCATCGTTGCTTGCGGCGAAGCGCCGCTTCCCTCTTGAGGGGCTGCCCCCGCCCCATCAGCGCGCCGCTCGGCTGGGCCATGACCCAGAGCAATCTCGGCAATGCGCTCAGAGTGCTCGGCGAGCGGGAGAGCGGGACGGCGCGGCTGGAAGAAGCCGTCGCCGCCCATCGCGAAGCGTTGAATGAAAATACCCGCGCGCGCGTGCCTCTCCGATGGGCTTTGGCCCAGATGAATCTCGGCAACGCGCTCGCAACGCTGGGCGCGCGGGAGGGCGGCACGGGGAAGCTCGAGGAGGCCGTTTTGGCCTATCGCGAAGCCTTGAAGGAAAATACTCGGGAACGCCTGCCGCTCCAATGGGCCATGATCCAGGAAAATCTCGCGTTGGTTTATCGTGCGTTCTTCGGCAAGGACTCTCAGCCACGTCATCTCGATGATGCGCTAGAAGCTGTCGATGGGGTTCTTGAAGAATTTCGCAAGGCGAACGCGGCGTTCTACATCGACAAGGCCGAGCGCCAGCGCAAAAACATTGCCGCAGCGAAAAGAAAGTTGTAGCCGCTGCCCGCCCTGCTGGTACGAATGCACTTCGGGACTTCCCGGCCCGGCAACGAACACTCTCGCCGGTGTTTTGCTGCAAATTTGGCTTGGGAACAATTGCGGGGTCAGAGAATCCAAAAAACGCAAAGCCAAAAAATAAACCCTAACCCATTCGTCTGTTTGCACCAAATTCCGGATTCATACCGCGCGGCGCCTTCCAAAAGTGCTTTTGCGCAGACTGTCAATCGCACCAAAATGTTTCACGTGAAACGAGACCTGGGCGCAAGTCCTTGCCGGTTCTTG
>QHBR01000286.1 GCA_003244015.1 Hyphomicrobiales bacterium
TCTCTCCGGACGGACACTTAGAGGCGCTGGTCTTCACGAACGAAAACTGCGGCTTCTGGCCTTTCGTAACCTATTGTCGGTCCGGGTCGACTCCTCACAGCAGATCAAACGCGACTAACATGGAATACGACATTGTCTATGGACCTGTGTCCATATGGCCGCAACAGCTCGTTATTAAGGATTGTGACCAAGTGAGTTTCCATACAGTAACGGCGTTGAAGATAGTTCCGGCTTTAAGCGTCGCAGCAACCGGGAACCCCTACTTTTAAATTAATGGTCGATGGTCCTATGCCCAGCATTGATCCCTTAAGCGGTAGCTTGCTTCCGGAGCTGGAGGACAGGTTTTGGACGCTTCTCCGCGACGCCTTGGGGCGAATTTTAGGGGCTGATGGCGAATTGGCCAACCAATATCGGCTGCATTTGGAAAGCGCATCTCCATACGAAAAATTGTTGGCGCTGCACGACGACCCCATTGATGTCGCCGCAATGCTTGTTGGAATTTCACTGACCGAAGAACATTTGGCGCGCTACGATGAAATGACGAGAGGGTCAGCACATACCCGGGAGATGAAACATCCAGGTTCAATTGCCGGCGCCGCGCAATTGCACCGCCTTGCGACATCCGCCGGATCAGATGAAACAGCGCGGCGACGGTCGCCGGACGCAGGGGAGATCGCCATGACGAGTTTACAATCAATAGAGCATTTCGTCGTTCTGATGCTGGAAAATCGCTCCTTCGACAATCTGCTCGGGGGTCTCTACCCGAAATCGAAGGCTTTCGACGGCGTGGACGGGAGCGAATCCAACAAGGACAGTTCGGGTAAAATCTGGCCTTTGACCGAGACGCCGGGCGGCGACGTTGCCGGTTTATCCGTCCCCAATCCCGATCCCGGAGAACTCTGGCAGGACATCAATGTGCAGATTTTCGGTTCCGGCCAGCTGCACGGGGGTCCGCCGCGCGACGGCGCCGTCGCCGATATGAGCGGCTTCGTCGATAGTTATACCGACCCCAATGGGCGGCCCTCACGCGCCGGGTACGATGCGCGGCAGATCATGAGCCGTTACAATCCCGACCGGGATGTGCCGGCGCTGGCCAAGCTGGCGCGAGAATTCGCGGTCTGCGATTCATGGTTCGCCTCCGCGCCCTGCCAGACGTGGCCGAACAGATTTTTCGTGCATACGGGAACGGCCGATGGTTACGAGAACAATAACCCCGGAGCGCTGTTTTTCAAGATGCCGACGGTGTTCGACTCCTTCGACAGGGCGCCATCCAAGCCCAGCTGGGCGCTTTACCACCACGACCTTCCGCAGACGCTGACACTGTCGGAGCTTATGCGAAAAGCACAGAATATCCACATGTTCGATACCTTCCTGCGACATGCGCGCGCAGGCGTCTTGCCGAATTATTCCTTTATCGAGCCGCGTTATTATTCGGACATACGCTTGTGGCCGCCGCAGATCAATTTGCCCAATGATATGCATCCGCCGCATGTCGTTTGCTTTGGCGACAAGCTCGTCGCCACCGTCTACAATGCGTTGCGCGGCAATGTGGACGCGTGGAAGAAGACGATGCTCGTCATCGTCTTCGACGAACATGGCGGGTGTTACGATCATGCGCCGCCGCCCAAGGCGGTTCCGCCGAGTGTGGTTGCGGGCGAACGACCCAATCCTTTCGCCTTTGATCGCTACGGCGTTCGTGTTCCCGCAGTGATCGCCTCGCCCTATATTCACCCCGGCACGATTCTGCGGCCGAGCGACAATTATCCCGAGGACGGCGCGACGCCGTTCGACCACGCGTCGGTGATCAATACGCTGCGTCACCGCTTCGGTCTTGGCGCGCCCCTGACCGCGCGGGTGGAGGCGGCGCCCACGCTGGAGCGCGTCCTGACCTTGGACGCGCCTGAAAATCTGGGGCCGGAGACGATCGCCGCCTTGGATTGCAAGGTCGGTCTGGCCTACAAGATCAAGTCCATGTACGAATTGTGGAACGATTTCCAGGCGAGCCTGCACGACATGGCGCGCAAATTGCCGACCACTGACCATGGCCGCGCCCAAAAGTTCCTCGACCGTCATGTCACGCAGCCCGACCCGCACCACCCCGACGGAGTGAACAGTGATTTCGGTGCGATGTGGCGGCGCGGGAGGTACCTCGCTGTTAAGCCTTTCTTCGGATGGAGGCGCTGACTTTCGTGCGGCCTTGCTTGAAGACGGCGCACCGGCGTTGGAGGAGTTGACGCATATTCTAACCAAGGGCGAACTGGCGAAGTTCAACCCTCGTCGTCTCGGCCTTGGCCCTGGAGGCGGACAATTCGCCACGGCGGAGATGGACACGACGAATTCCAGGGACACGAAACCGCAAGGCTGCGTCAAGAATTTGCGCAGGGAAGAAATCCTCGAAAAGAAAAAAGCGAATCCGGAAACGCCCGGCCGGAGTCAACCAGGGGCAACGCAAGGGTAGCCAAGCGCGTGCCAAGTTGCTAGAGCATTCCGCAACCGATTTTAAGACCCGGTTGCCTTGAAATAGTTACGCAAACTGCAAAGCCACACTTGCCGAGCCTCTCCATGCGCAACGGCGCTATTACCCGAAAAACCAAGGAAACCGATATCGAGATCAGCGTCGATCTCGACGGCGCCGGCCGGTCCAAAATTGCGACCGGGATCGGCTTTTTCGACCATATGCTGGAGCAACTTGCGCGCCACTCGTTGATTGATATCGACATCCGCGCGACCGGCGATCTTCATATCGATCAGCATCATACGGTTGAGGATACCGGCATAGCGCTCGGTCAGGCGGTGCGCCAGGCCTTGGGCGACATGGCCGGCATCGCCCGCTTCGCGGATGTGCTTTTGCCGATGGACGAGACCCTTACGCGGGTCGCCGTGGACATTTCGGGGCGGCCTTTTCTGGTCTTTCGGACAAAATATGCGCACGGAAAAATCGGCGCCTTCGATACCGAACTCGTGCGCGAATTTTTCCAGGCTTTTACCACCCATGCCGCGATAAATATTCACGTCGAGACTTTATATGGCGAAAATGCGCATCATATCGCGGAATCCTCGTTCAAGGGCTTGGCCCGAGCCTTGCGCGCCGCGGTTGCGCTCGACCCGCGCCAAAATGGCGCGATCCCGTCCACCAAGGGTTTGCTTTCCTGCTAGCAGTTTTGAAGGAGCCCACAATGGTCCTCTACTCGGTTCACCTGCGGGGCAATGGACCCCAATCCGTTGCCGAGGCGGCGTTCGTGCGGCAAGCTTTTAGCTGGAAGGCGTTCTTTTTTGGCCCGCTTTGGCTACTACGGCACCGGCTTTGGGCCGGTCTCGCGATGTGGGCCGCCGCTTATTCGATCCTGATCGCGGCCTCGCTCACTGTTGTTTCGGCCGGGGCTGGACTCTTCATGTCCTTCGCCTTGCAAATGCTGCTCGGTCTCGAAGCCAACCGGCTGCGCGAGACAAAGCTCGCCCGACAAGGGTATCGTCTCGTCGAAATCATCAGTGCCCCGGCCCGCGACGACGTGGAAATCGCTTTCTACCGCCAATTCGAAGCGCCGGACGACCCGCTCGCGGATATCGCGTCCGGTGCGCGAGGCGGCGCCGGTTCGTGAGGGCGCGCCCGTGAATGTCGCCATCGTCGATTACGGCTCGGGCAATCTTCACTCCGCCCGCAAGGCTTTTGAACGCGCCGCGCGCGAGGCCGGCCTTTCCAGAACAATCACTGTCACGCGCGATCCGGACGCCGTTTTCCGCGCGGATCGCATCGTTTTGCCAGGCGTCGGCGCTTTCGCCGATTGCCGCCGTGGCCTCGACGCCGTGCCGGGAATGCTCCCAGCCATGACCGGAGCGGTGTGCGAAAAGGCTCGTCCGTTCCTCGGGATTTGCGTTGGCATGCAATTGCTGGCCACGCGAGGCCTTGAATATCAAACCACGCCGGGCCTCGGCTGGATCGGCGGCGACGTCGAGCCAATCGATGCGCAAGCCGGACGCTTGCGCATCCCGCACATGGGCTGGAATACGCTGCAGGCGGCATGCGTGCATCCGCTTCTCGCCGGGATCCCGGCCGGGGAGGATGGCTTGCACGCCTATTTCGTGCATTCCTATGCGTTCAGGCCTTCGCGCCAAGACTGCGTCATTGCGGCAACCGATTATGGCGGCCCCATCGCGGCGCTCATCGCGCGCGAAAACATCGCTGGAACCCAGTTCCATCCGGAAAAGAGTCAGGCGCTCGGCCTCGCGCTGATCGCCAATTTTCTCCGGTGGCGGCCGTGATTCTGTTTCCGGCGATCGATCTTAAGCAGGGCCAATGCGTGCGCCTCCAGCAAGGCGACATGACAAAGGCCACGATCTTCAACGAAAACCCCGCCGCCCAGGCCCAGGCGTTCGCGTGCCAAGGATTCGAATACCTCCATGTCGTCGATCTCGACGGCGCCTTTGCCGGGCGCCCGGTGAACGCACCCGCGGTCGAGGCAATTCTCGCGGCCGTCGAAATACCGCTCCAGCTCGGCGGCGGCATCAGGGACATCGACGGCATCGAAGCCTGGCTCGGCAAGGGCGTCGCGCGGGTCATCCTGGGAACTCAGGCGGTCCGCGATCCGGCTCTCGTCCGGCGGGCGGCGCGGCTTTATCCAGGCCGGATAGCTGTTGGAATCGACGCCCGCGACGGCGCGGTCGCGGTCGAGGGCTGGGCCAAGACCTCGCCGTTCACCGCAGCCGAACTCGGCAAGCGTTTCGAGGATGCGGGCGTCGCCGCGATCGTCTATACCGACATTTTTCGCGACGGCGTGCTCAAGGGTTTGAACATCGAAGCTACTTTGGCCCTTGCAGACGAGTTGACAATTCCGGTGATTGCCTCGGGGGGTCTCGCTTCGCTCGCCGACGTGGAGCGATTGTTGATGCTGGACTGCGCAAAACTCGAAGGCGCGATTGCGGGCCGGGCGCTTTACGACGGGCGGCTCGATCCGGCGAAGGCTCTGGCGCTGATCCGGCTGGCTACGGCGCCGGCATGATCGCGCGAAAGCTGGCAGGAAACCATGGGCAGGCGCCATCCTTAGACCTCAATCCCGGCGGTAGGTTTGTTTTCCATCGTGGGGAAGCCGTGCGGTGCACTGGTCGAACGCGCGAACAACAAACATGGCGAACGTGTCTGGGAGAGTGCTGCATGTCTAAACTCAAATTTATTACGGTTGCCTTGGCGAGCGGTCTTTTAACGTCCGCTTGCCAGTCGACTGCTTCGATCGTTGGAAGCAAGGAAGACCAGCTCGCTGCCGCAGGCTTCACCCTGCAGCCTGCCAATACGCCTGCGAGGCTCGCCGCACTCAAGTCGCTGCCTCCGCACAAGTTCGTACAACGGGTCAAAGGCAATAGCGTCGTTTATATCTACGGCGATCCGACCATCTGCAAGTGTGTGTATTTCGGAAACCAGCAAGCCTACGGCACCTATCGAGCCATGGTGTTTCAACAGCAGATCGCCAACGAACAGCAGATGACGGCGATGATGCAGCAGAACGCCGCCTTCGACTTTGGCCCTTGGGGACCTGGTTTCGGGTATTGATGGGCGTTGGTGCAAATTCCATTATGCCGGCAGGCGTGGGATAGTGCGCTTTCTGTCTCGGCGCGGGGATCTTTTCCAAAAAGTCTGCAACTTCTTGGGATCATGCCCTAGTAACGGGCTAGGCCGTACTCAAATATGAGGCCAAGATGATCACCCGCAGCCGAACAAATGCTTAAATGCCGCGTCATTCCATGTCTCGACGTGAAAGACGGCCGCGTCGTCAAGGGCGTGAATTTCGTCGCTCTGCGCGATGCCGGCGATCCGGTCCAATGCGCGCTTGCTTATGACGCGGCCGGCGCCGACGAGCTTTGTTTTCTCGACATCACCGCCAGCCATGAGGACCGCGCGATCATCCTCGATGTCGTTCAGCGCACGGCGGAAGCCTGCTTTATGCCGCTCACCGCCGGCGGCGGAGTCCGCACGCTAGAGGACATAAGGGCGCTGCTCCTTGCCGGCGCCGACAAGGTGTCGATCATGACCGCAGCCGTCGCCAACCGCGAGACCGTCCGCGAGGCGGCGCGAAAATTCGGCAGCCAATGTATTGTCGTGGCGATCGACGCCAAACAAACGGCCCCCGGCAAATGGGAAATCTTCACCCATGGCGGACGCAAGGCGACAGGCATCGATGCCGTTGCCTATGCGCAAGAAGCGGTGACGCTCGGCGCCGGCGAAATTCTATTGACGTCGATGGATCGCGATGGCACCAAACGCGGTTTCGATCTCGGTCTCACCCGCGCTATCACCGGAGCCGTCCCGGTTCCGGTTATCGCTTCCGGCGGTGTTGGTACGCTCGATCATCTCGTCGAGGGAATTCGCGACGGCGGCGCGAGCGCGGTGCTCGCCGCCTCGATCTTTCACTTTGGCGAATTTACGATCGCGCAAGCCAAGCAGCATATGGCAAGCTTTGGACTGCCGGTGCGGCTCGATCCGAACCCGCTCGTGTCAGGTGCGAAGCCGCAAGTTTTTCTCGCGGGAATCGAGTCCGCCGGTACGGGAACAGAGTCATGACGCGCTTCACCCTCGACGATTTGGCCTCGATCATTTCCGCGCGCGCCAATGCAAGTGCCTCGGCGTCCTACACAAAGTCGCTTCTCGACGCGGGTCCGTCCCGCGCCGCCAAAAAACTCGGCGAAGAGGCGGTCGAAGTTGTGATCGCCGCCATGGCAGGCGACGCGCAAGCGATCACCCGCGAAAGCGCCGATCTGCTTTATCATCTGCTGGTCGTTTTGCATCAAAGCGGCGTTTCGCTAGAAGATGTATGCGCGGAGCTCGAACGGCGGACCAGCCAATCCGGCCATGCGGAAAAAGCGGCGCGCCGCGCGGATCGTGCTCCGGTCGAGGAATAAATGGACGAACGCGTGGGCACTTCGCCGGTACTCTCGCCCTACCATCGCTTCACGAGGGATGAATGGGCGGCCTTGCGCGCCGACACGCCGCTCACTCTGTCGATGGAGGATCTGACGCGGCTGCGGTCGCTCAACGATCCGATCTCGCTCGAAGAAGTCGTCGCAATCTATTTGCCGCTATCGCGCTTGCTCGCGCTTTATGTCGCGGCGACGCAAGGTCTCTTCAAGGCGACCCAGCGATTTCTTGGCGCCGAGGGTGGAAAAGTCCCCTATATCATCGGCGTCGCCGGTTCGGTCGCGGCCGGCAAATCGACGTTATCGCGGGTCATGCAAGCGCTGTTGTCGCGCTGGCCGAACACCCCAAAGGTCGACCTCGTCACCACGGATGGGTTTCTCTATCCGAACGCCCACCTCGAAGGCGAGGGTCTGCTAGAGAAGAAGGGTTTTCCGGAAAGCTATGACGGCACAAAACTCATATGCTTTCTGTCGGATGTAAAAGCCGGCAAGCGCACTGTCCAAGCGCCGGTCTATTCGCACGTGACTTACGATGTGATTTCTGGCGAGAGCATCGTAGTCGATCGCCCGGATATCCTTATCGTCGAGGGCCTGAACGTCCTCTTGCCCAATCGCCCCGCGCGGGATGGCCGGGCCATTCCTTTCGTCTCCGATTTCTTCGATTTTTCGGTCTATCTGCACGCCGCGGAAGAAGATCTCGAAAAATGGTTTATCTCCCGCTTCATGCGCCTGCGCGATACCAGTTTCCGCGATCCTCAATCTTATTTCAAGAAATACGCCGGCCTCGACGACGTCCAGACGGAAGCGACCGCGCGCGGCATTTGGACAAGAATCAATCTTCGCAATCTGCGCGAAAACATCCACCCCACGATGCCCCGCGCGAGCTTGGTATTGACCAAGGGGCCAAGCCACGTCATCGAGGAAGTCGAGCTGCGGAAACTTTAGGGGAGGGTCCGGCGCTGCTTTCGACCTCAACCCAGCATCTGCGCTTGCTTTTAGCGCCATTCGCCCAAACCTGTGCTTCAGGCCGTTCGCCGGCTTTGGTTTCGCCGCGAAAGATTGGGTTTGATAAGTTCGACGAGGCCGACTGCTCCTTACCTGAGCGATACAACATATCGAACATACTATGGGAACGCGATAATCGCCATTCTTATCGCCCAAATTATTACGAGGATTGCCCCTATTGCGATTGCAACAAGCAAGGTCTGATCGTCATTGTTGGCCATTGCGCTTCCCCATAAAGTGGTTCCGTCAGTGTCAACTCAGGTATTTTCTCCACGCCGGCGCAAATCGGGAATCATTTTGCCTCTCATTTTGCCGCCGATTTCCCGTGTGCGCGCCCGGAATGTAATGTTTCGTCAGGAACTCGAAAGGCCGGGATCACGGTAGGAGATCGATGGCAAGACGGTGCGGCGCTCATCTTAAAAGAGCGGCGCGAAGCCCTTGATCCATAGGGTCCAGGCTTTCGACTGGCGGTCGCGCCTCATGCCCGGCCAGGTCCGGCCATCGCCATGAAGGAGGAGAATTTTCGTGAGCGAAAACTATTCCGGCGCATGCTTTTGCGGCGCGGTCGAAGTAGAGGTGTCCGGGCAGCCGGAAGCGATGGGGTATTGCCACTGCCAGTCTTGCAGGTCGTGGTCCGCGTCGCCCGTCAATGCCTTCACGCTCTGGAAGCCGGAAAACGTGAAGGTGACAAAGGGGGCCGATCAGATCGGCGCCTACCACAAGACCGAGAAGCACCATCGTCAATTCTGCCGAACCTGTGGCGGACACGTGATGTCGAGCCTTCCGGCCTGGGGATTGATCGACGTATTCGCGGCGACCATCAAAGACTTCACGTTTCGGCCGCAGCTTCATGTCAACTACGCCGAGACGGTGCTGCCCATGCGCGACGGGCTTCCGAAAATGAGGGACTTTCCTGCCGAACTGGGCGGCTCCGGCGAAGTCATTGCCGAATAGAAAGGCTCTGTTGTTTTGAAAGGCCGGCCGGTACTAAATGCCCTGCCCAAAGGCGTCTACTAAACGGCGAGACGGAACAAGCGGTTCACGAATCGCACTCTTCCCGTCGTCCCAGCTTCGAGCAAAAGACAATGTCCTTGACAAGGGCGACCCAAAAAAGCCGGACATCTGACTGCCCGATCAGGTCGCCAGAACGCTATTCACTGACATTGAGCGGATTATTGACAAGCAAGAAGAAGACTTGGGCGCGCGGCGCCGCGCAGACGCTCGCCGCGCGTTTTTCTCAGCGCCCTGATTCAGCGCGTCACGATGTCTTTCTTCATTGGCGCAAGGATGGCGACCGAGTTCGCCCTGCTCCTTCTTCGGCACCTTGAACTTCTTGAGCGTCTTGCCGAGGTCCCCGACGAGCGCGTTGAAGTCGCGGCTGCGAATGCCAAGGCCCGCATGCACGGTCTTCATATCGCCGCCGGTGTAGGTGCAGGGCCCGCCGGTGCCAGCGCAGATCTGCTCGACCAGCTTGGCCTTCAGGTTGGTGAGGTCCGTGTGTGCGAAAAAGCCATTGATGCGCTTGTCCTTGGCGACATTGCCAACGAAGTCGTCGACAACGGCGACAATAGCGGGCTGGCCGCCGAGCCGTTCATAGAGGCTCTTTTGCATCGTTTGCGCGTGCGCCTGGCTGGCGCCGGCGATGGCGATCGTAGCAAGGGTGGCGAGGGCGAATACACGCATGAGCGTTTCCTGTCTGGCCTCGGATCAACGATGTCGTGTTGACACTGTTGCATTGAAATGCCGCCGGTACAAAATGCCCTACCCAAAGGGGTTTATCAAGCGGCGAGACGGAACAAGCGGTTCACGAAGCGCATTTCTCCTGGCGTCCCCAGCGACCGGCTGACATTCACCGGTGGATCCGAGGCTGCCAGGCCAAATCATCGGACATCACATAAACAGTGATGGCAAGCAGCATCAGGAAAAGGGCAACTCACAAAAAACTGCGTATGGTGCGAACGCCTCCAGTTAACGCGGGCAGGCGCCGTTGCTCCTTCCATGATGGCGGGCATGTTTTTTCAGATTCACTTCCTCTCCCTTTTTTTGCAACTCGTGAAGGCCATGATAGAAGGCCCCACCAAGAAGACTCTTGTCGAATCGGACAAAGGATTTCGCCCAAAAGACAAACCCCCGGCTCGCAATGTATGTTTCTCTCGCCTGTCAATCGCACCAAAATGTTTCACGTGAAACATTTTGGTGCGATTTGCTCGCGGAATTGGACAAAAAGCCTACTCCGCAGGTTTGAACGCTATCTCGGCAGGCGAAAAAATCCCCGCGCCAGAAGGCCGCATTTCGATATGGCGCTTGTGGAACTGCGCGAGACTCGCGCGGTGCCCAATCGAAACGATCGTCGTGCCGGGGAGTTTTTTGGCGAGAATTTCGTAGATTCCGGCTTCCATCGCTTCGTCCATAGCGGACGTCGCTTCGTCGAGAAAGAGCCAATCGGGCTTGGCCAATATCGCGCGGGCAATCGCAAGGCGCTGCTGCTCGCCGCCGGAAAGCCGTTGTGACCAATTATCCTCGACATCGAGTTCGCCGGTGACTTCGCCGAGTTGCGCGGCGTGCAGCGCCTCAAGGATCGCCGCGTCGCCGTAGGTATCGGGATTTGCCGGATAGGTCACGGCCGCGCGTAACGTCCCGATCGGAATATAGGGCCGTTGCGGCAGCAGCAAAATGTTTGCGTTCGCGGGCAGAGTGATCGCGCCATCGGCATACGGCCATATGCCGGAGATCGCCCGGAAAAAAGTCGATTTGCCGGACCCGGAAGGGCCGGTCAGAACCATCGGCTCGGCTCCGGCAAGCCGCAGGCTCGCGCCTTCGACAATCGCGCGGCCGTCCGGAAGGCGCAAATTCAAAGCCTCGATGTCGAGAGTTTTCCGCGCCGCTCCGGGCCGCGGCGCAAAACTCGGCTTCTTCGCGGTGTCGATTGCGAGGTCGAAAGACGTCAAACGGTCGAGCACGGCTTTGAATTCGGCGAGATAAACATAGTAATTGACGAAAAAATCCAAGGCGCCTTGGACCTTGAGGAAACCGCGGGCCGTCTGCATCATGATGCCGAGCGTGACTTTACCAGCGAAAAAGAAGGGCGCCACGATGAGGTAAGGTATGATCTCGCTGAGCTGGCCATATGTCGAGGTTGCGGCGGTTAGATTTTTGCGGCGGGCGACGATCCGGAAATAGTTGGTGACGATCGCGGCGAAACGTATCTTGAGACTAGCCTTTTCGGTTCTCTCTCCGGAGAGCAGGGCGATTTGCTCGGCATATTCGCGCAATCTCGCGAGCGAAAAGCGGAAATCGGCTTCGTAGCGTTGCTGGGCGAAGTATAGCGCGACAAGTGGGCGCCCGATCAAATGGGTCGCTAGTGTGCCGATAGAAGCGTAGATGAGCGCAACCCAGAACAGAAAGCCTGGCACGGCGATATTCGTATAGGGCAGGGTGAAGTTCGTCGAGAGGCCCCAAAGCACGATGGCGAAGGAGACGAGCGAGCTCAGGGTCGAGATCAAAGCGATCGAAAAGGAGTAAATGCCATAACCGGTCTGACCGCCATCGATGAAGCGGTTTACGTCCTCCGAGATGCGTTGATCCGGATTGTCGGCGAAGCCACCCGCAAGCGACATCCGATAATGAGCGTGTCCGTCGAGCCAGCGGCTGACGTAATTGCCGGTGAGCGAGCGCCGCCAGCGAATGATGAGAGTCGATTGCACGACATATTCGAGAACATGCGCTCCGACATCGAAAAAGGCCCAAGGCGTGAAGACGAAAAGGATTTGGGTCCAAAAGGCGGCGGCGTCTTTGGTTTCGAGGGCGTTGTACATGTCCCGCGAAAAAAACGACAACCGGACGCTTACGCCGACTTCCATCTGATTGATCACGACAAGCAGTAAGACCATGGCGATCGCCAAGTGCCGCTCGAGCGCGGCGAAGGCGGGGAAGGGCCAGATGCGGGCGCGGGTCTCGGCGCTGGTATCGAAATAGCGGTCGGCGATGCGGGTCATCGAGCGCACGACCGGAATGAACGAGATCGCATAAACGAGGATGCCGAAGATCGCGACGGTGAGCGGCAGGCTTTCGGGAAGCTCGTAGTCTTCAAGCGAAGAAGGCCATAGTCCCGTCTCAGCGATGAGAAAGACGGTGCCGAAGATCACGGTCTCGGCCGCGAATATCGCCGCGAAGATCTGCAAGAATGTCGAGATCGTCTTCGAGCGGTAGGTGGTGAAGGCGCAGAGAAATCCTACCCCGGCGAGCAACAGCACGATATTGTCGCCGGTCTTCAGACTGACGGCGGCGGCGGCAGCTGAAAAAAGGCCCACGAGGACGGCAAGGAGAGGCATGGATTACCTTTTGGTATTAGAAACCTGACAAAATATCCGCAAGTTCTTTATGAGGGAGCGAGTTGTTTATGAGGGAGATTGAGTACGGGGCGGCGCCGTGCCTTATAGCGGCCATTGGCGGACCGGGTCCAGGATCCAAGAAGGGGAGACATTTTGGCCTTTTGTTTGTCGCGGTTTCTGATCGGAAAGCTTGTTTAGACCAAGCTTCAGGTTCGATCGCCTTTATCCCGCTGTTGTTCGGCCGCAACGCCATTCACGGATGCGCAGAGGACCGGCGACGGTTTGAAGGTGAGAACGCGGCGCGGCGTGATCGGCACTTCCACGCCGGTACGCGGATTGCGGCCGATGCGTTGGCGTTTGGCGCGCACCAAAAACAGGCCAAATGAGCGCAGCTTCACTGTTTCGCCGCGCACCAGTGCATCGGTTATCTCTTCCAGCGTCATTTCGAAAATTTGCTTGGCCTGGGCGCGCGAAAGGGAGGGACATGAAGCATAAACGACGTCCAGGAGCTCCGCTCGCGTCGCGGTATTCCGGTTGGCGGCCGTGTCCGGCGGCGGCTCGGACGCTCGACGCATCTTGTGGATTCTCCCCCTTAAGCCGCTCTTGTTGATGGCGATCTTAGAGCATTTTGTGGGCGGGGGGAAACCGGTGCGGCAAGGCTTTGCAAAAATAATGCAAAGGGGCAATTTGCTGCCGCCATTGCCGGACGATCCGCCGAAGCGAAAAAAGGCCCCGGAGTTCCGGGGCCTTTCGAGCAAAATCAAGGGTGAAAGCGATGGGCTTAGAAATCCATTCCGCCGCCCATTCCGCCCATCCCGCCGCCTGGCATGCCGGGAGACTCCTTCTTCGGCGCTTCCACGACGATCGCCTCGGTGGTGATGACGAGACCGGCAACGGAGGCCGCATCCTGCAGCGCGGTGCGCACGACCTTGGTCGGGTCGATGATGCCAAGCTTCACCAAATCGCCGTACTCGCCGGTCTGGGCGTTGTACCCATAGGCATAGGACGCATTCTCGATCAGCTTACCGACGACCACCGCGCCGTCGTCGCCGGAGTTGTCGACAATTTGCTTCGCCGGAGAGGGAATGGCCTTGCGGACGATGTCGATGCCGGTTTTCTGATCGGGATTTTCGACCTTCAGGTTTTCGAGGGCCTTGATGGAACGCAGCAAAGCGACGCCGCCGCCCGGCAACACGCCTTCCTCGACGGCCGCGCGCGTGGCGTTGAGCGCATCGTCGACGAGGTCCTTCTTTTCCTTCACTTCGACTTCGGAGGCGCCGCCGACGCGGATGACCGCGACGCCGCCGGCGAGCTTGGCCAGACGCTCCTGAAGCTTTTCGCGGTCGTAGTCTGAGGTGGTGTCTTCGATCTGCGACTTGATCTGGCCGATCCGGGCCTCGATGTCCTTCTTTTCGCCGGCGCCGTCGATGATCGTGGTCGCTTCCTTGTCGATGCGAATCCGCTTGGCGCGGCCGAGCATCTGCAGGGTTACGTTTTCGAGCTTGATACCGAGTTCTTCCGATATCATTTGTCCGGAGGTGAGGATCGAGATGTCTTCGAGCATGGCCTTGCGGCGGTCGCCGAAGCCCGGCGCCTTGACGGCGGCGACCTTCAGTCCGCCGCGCAGTTTGTTGACCACCAGCGTGGCCAGCGCCTCGCCCTCGACGTCCTCGGCGATGATGACCAGCGGCTTGCTGGCCTGCACGACGGATTCGAGAACCGGCAGCAGGGCTTGCAGCGAAGACAACTTCTTTTCATGGACGAGAATGTACGGGTCTTCCAACTCGGCGATCATCTTCTCGGCGTTGGTGATGAAATAGGGCGAGAGATAGCCGCGGTCGAACTGCATGCCTTCGACGATATCGAGTTCGGTCTCGAGGCTCTTTGCCTCCTCGACCGTAATTACGCCCTCGTTGCCGACCTTCTGCATCGCGGTTGCGATCATTTCGCCGACCGACTTGTCGCCGTTGGCCGAAATCGTGCCAACCTGGGCGATCTCGTCGTTCGATGTGACCTTTTTCGAATTGGTCTTGAGATCGGCCACGATGGCGTTGACCGCGATGTCGATGCCGCGCTTGAGATCCATCGGATTGAGGCCGGCCGCGACGGCCTTGGTGCCTTCCCTGACGATCGAGGCGGCGAGAATGACCGCCGTGGTGGTTCCATCGCCGGCCAGGTCGTTTTGCTTAGAGGCGACTTCGCGCAGGAGCTGGGCGCCCAGATTCTCGAATTTATCAAAAAGTTCGATCTCTTTGGCAACCGTCACGCCGTCCTTGGTAATCCTTGGCGCGCCGAAGGATTTCTCCATGACGACATTGCGGCCTTTCGGGCCAAGGGTGACCTTGACCGCGTTGGCGAGAATATCGACGCCGCGCAACATGCGATCGCGGGCATCGGACGAGAAACGGATCTCTTTGGCTGACATGTTCAAACTCCTGAACCGGGTTCTTTAAAAAATTGGGTGAAGGGCTTTTGCCGGACTCAGGCGACGACGCCCAGGATGTCGCTCTCCTTCATGATGAGAAGATCTTGCCCGTCGATCTTGACTTCGGTGCCCGACCATTTGCCGAACAGAATCTTGTCGCCGGACTTGACATCGAGCGGTGTGAGCTTGCCGCTTTCATCGCGGCCGCCGGGCCCCACGGCGATGATCTCGCCTTCCTGGGGCTTCTCCTTGGCGGTATCGGGGATAATGATCCCACCCTTGGTCTTTTCCTCGCCTTCGAGACGTCTGACCACGACGCGGTCGTGCAAAGGACGAAATCTCATGTCTTTTGGTTCCCTTCTGCGCCGCTGGCGGCGCACCCATTGTCGCCGGGGCGGCGCCTTGCCAAGCTTGCGGCTGATTTGCAACTGCACCTTGCTAGCACTCATTGCCGGCGAGTGCTAGCAGCGCGCTTTTTAACTAGGGACGTTGCCGCGACGTGTCAAGGGCTCGTGCACGACTCCGCGACCGTCTGCTTTTTCGTTGGGCCGCCTAATTTTCAATAAAACGCGTTGGGCCTATAGACATAGGCCATGAGCTACTTCGAGACATTCATCCAAGTTGCATCGATTGCCCGACGAAGGCCGCGGTTGTCCCCGCCGCCGAGGGTGAAAAGAAATCGATCGCCGTGCTTAAGTTCGAGTTGCTATCCCGCTAGTGGATCGACTCTAACTT
>QHBR01000170.1 GCA_003244015.1 Hyphomicrobiales bacterium
TTCGGGCGATCGATCTGCAGCTTGCGCAGGAGATATGGATAAATCTTGTGCCCCGGCGTTGGTTTGCTCGTGTTCGGCTTGCGATAGATCGCCTCGATCGCCATCCGCTTCATCAGTGTTGTGACATGCCGGCGGCCGGTCTCGAAGCCCTCGACATTCAGGAGATCGCGCAGCATCCGGCTGCCCGCGAAGGGAAACTCGAGATGCAATTCGTCCATGCGGCGCATGATGGCGAGATCGGCCGCGGGCACGGGACGCGGCAGGTAATAAACGCTGCCACGGCTGAGTTTCAGCGCCTTTGCCTGCCGCGTGATCGGCAGATCGTGCTTCTTGTCGATCATCGCTTTGCGCTCAGCATGCCCGCCTTGCTGAGCGCGCCTTCCAAAAAATCATTCTCCAGCGTCAACTCTCCGATCTTTGCATGGAGCGATTTCAAATCCACCGCCGGTGTGGCGGGACCGGCCTTGGCTTCAGACCCGAATATCCTGGCCGCCCCTCCCAGAAGCTGCGCCTTCCATTGCGTGATCTGATTGGCGTGAACGTCGAATTGCTGCGCCAACTCGGCCAACGTCTTCTCGCCCTTCAAAGCAGCCAATGCCACTTTCGCTTTGAATGCCGGGCTGTGGTTCCGGCGCGCCCGTTTCGTCATAGACTCTCTCCTGATCTGCAGCCATCCTGGCCGCTGTCAGGCAGAAACTCCACTTATCGCCCTGTTCAAATTCGCCGAGCCAGCTCTGTAGACCGTCGGCTCGGGCAGCGCAGAGCGTTCGATCTCACCGCCACGTCGATCTCTCCAGCAGTGTCGACGCAAAAGACTCGCCCTGCATCAATCAATCCTTCCACTCGGTTACGCATGTGTCTTTCTCCCCTGGCGCTCCATGTTTTATAATAGGAGAGGGAGCTAGAGTTATCGATTCCTCCACTATCGCATTACGTTCATCCATGGTGAAAGGAGGCTTGATCTTGGCAAGTTCCTTTCTAACTATCACACCTAGATGCTTCACGGTCCTTTCGGCGTTATGGCATCTCTCAGTGTTTCTCAGGTCTCTTGCAAAGTCACAATCGGAAGTGACTTCGTGACAGGCATAAGTCGCCGCATTCGCGGCCCTTGCGAAGGGTATTTGTTTCCTGGCATATTCATGCACCAATCTCCTGCCTGATCTGACGCGATTTGGTTTCGGCCGCGGCTGGCATTGCGACCAGCATCGTTATTGCGCAGACAATTTTCACTTTCATCATTTGCAGTGCTCAACGTCAGGAGCGCAAATTTGTATAAGTTCTCGTCAAAGAGCGAAATTCAAGAGCGGACCCAACCTTCAGCGCTCAGACGCCGGAGGAATAATGGCAACTGCCGCTGCGCCGCGGAGTGCCGTTTGGTGCTCGTGGCGTTCCTCTGAAGCAGTGCCGCTGATCAAGTCTCTATCCGAACGCCTGACGCCGATCTTTGCGTCGGGATAGAATGAAAGATTGATATTTTCCAGGACATTTTTTCCGCCTGGGTAGGTCTTGCCGAGACCTTGCATGTGGTAAATGAATTGCCGCGCCATGGAGCTCCGAGTCTTTCTGCCGGAAAACATGTGATGCGAAGGGGTTTAGCCGCGGAGCGCGGGACGGTCCAGGCCGCTCATCGAAACACGGCGTCCTAAGCGCAAAAATAGATTGCGGCCTTGACGGCGGCGGCATAGCCGGATGCCAACTTGCTAACTGAAGCGCGCGAGGAAAGAATTGCCCTTTCGAGCAAAAGCCCGGCGTTCGCGAAAAGGATATGATTGTGGCTGATACCGGATTGGGCGCTCTCGGTGCGATTGTTCCTGGCGCCCGTCTCGCAGAGCCGAACGCCGTCCCTGCCCGTCCTCCGGCAAGCCGGATAGTCGAACCCGAAGCGGTTTCGTCTCAGACAAACTTTGCCGCCGACCTTCCCGACGGACCCGACGCGCTGGGGCTCGACGCGCCGCTCGGCCTTCTTGCCGGGCTCGCCGCGCATGCGCGCATCGAAACCCCGCTCACGATCGGTCTTTTCGGACCCTCCGGTTCGGGCAAGAGCTTCACCTTGACGAAGCTTATCCAGTCGATCGGGGAGTTGAGCCGCGCGGCCACCCCGGATACGCCTTATATCGGCGAAATCGTCACTCTTCGGATCGATGCCGCCCATATTGAGGGCAATCCGGCCACGGCTCTTGGCGGCGCGCTTCATGCGAGCCTTGCCAGGACTTTTCCAGCTCTCGCGGCCGAAGCCGCGCGTGCCTGCTTATCACCCTGTTAATGATTATTTATCTTGTCGGCGTTGGTGTCGTGCTAGCGCCCACGATCCAAGCAAACTGGAGCACCGCCTCCGCGTCGCAATTCGTCGGGAGTGTTGCAACGGAACTGCCGAGAGCGTTGTCTTGGCCAGCGGCGGCATATCGCAACATTGCAGAGAAGCCTCCCGAGAAGCCCAGTGCTCCCGAGAAGCCCAGTGCAACGAGAGTCAGGCGTTAGACCTTCGTAACATGTTGATACTATTGGCGTCAAAGGAAGGGCTTGGAAGCAAGTGTCCGCCGTCTTCATAACCGGCACCGGGACCGGTGTTGGCAAGACTTTTGTCGCTTCGGGCCTCATCCGTTATTTCCGCGGGCTAGGACAACCGGTCGCCGCGTTGAAACCGCTCGTGAGCGGCTTCGATCCGGCAGAGCATGGCCTCGACGCGTTGCTCGACATTTTTCATAAGCCAGGCCACTTGCGCACGCTGCGCGAAGCGCTGGAACGGGCCTCATGACGCGCGGGCCGAGGGCGGCTGGCACGGACGGAGTGAGGCGCGGGGCAGGGCAGCGTCGCCCCGACGCAGCAAGCTTTGTACATGTTGGGGTTGATTCTCCCGCCAAAGATGGCGGCGGCATAGGAGGAACCATGAGCAAAAAACTTGACGTGCAAGGCATTCTCACCGAGGTG
Source organism: Hyphomicrobiales bacterium (assembly GCA_003244015.1). Taxonomy (GTDB): domain Bacteria; phylum Pseudomonadota; class Alphaproteobacteria; order Rhizobiales; family Beijerinckiaceae; genus Methylocapsa. The sequence continues at coordinate 2,929 of QHBR01000170.1, forward strand.
CGCTCTGACATCGAGTGCGTCGTCATGGCCGCCAGACAGTTGCCGCCTGAAGAAGGCGGCCCAATTGCGGCCGTGGCCGATGCGGCGAGCAAGAAAATCGAGGAAGCACTTCGTCTGCTGGGGGCCGAAGTCGCGGCGAGCCACGGCGCCGAGGAGGCGTGACCGCGCGGCTGCATGCCGATAAACATGTTCGTTTCGAAAAACATCGAGAGGATCGGCGATCACGGCGATCATCTCCCTTCATCGGTCCCGTTCATGTCGGCAGCGAGCCGCTTCAGACCGTAGTCGAGGATTTCGAGCACGGCTAAATCGGATTATACGTGACGCATTGGTCCGCGCGCGACGAAAGCAGGCCGCTCTTCGCCTTCGCGGGGATTTGGCGGTTTTGGACCGGCGAGCGGGAGGGAGAGCCCGGCGAGCATCAGCTCCTTCGCATTCCTCACCGCTGAATCAAACGACGGGGTGCGCCCGATCCATGCCAAGGCCATGCCTGTGCTTTTGACGAGGGCGGGGAAAAGTGGGGCACGTGGCTTACGGGCTCGGTCGAGGAAGCAAATGCGTTGCAGAGGCCACCCCGGTCGCGCGTCCGCCCGCATTTCGAACGCGGCGTGGATTGGTTTGCAAAGCGCCCGCAACCCATTGAAATCATTATCGCGATTCGTGCCCCGGTTTGCTGAAAAACTCAACAAAATCAATGGCGAAATCAGGACTCTGACTCCGTTAATCCTGGTTCGAATTCAGGTCCCCCAGCCAGCCAGTCCGGTTTCCGGGGTGTTATTTCCCGGTGGAGTAGAATCGCCGACATTCCCGCGGGTTAGTTTGGCGCAGCCCAGTCTCTGGTCGGCATCCGACGCAGGAAAAGTCGCAGTTTTCGGCGAGGAATGATCCTTGATCGCAGCAAACAAGTCGTGTTCGCGGCCCGCGCACGGTTGTGGCCCTCCTCCCCGGCTCCCGTTCGTAAGATCGCCGACGGGCGCAGCCTCCGCCCGACGGGGCGCAGCCTCTCACCAGGGACGGAAAAAAATTGCGCCTCAGCGTCCATCCCAGCTCTCAAACGCGGCGCGTTTTGGCCGAGTTGTCCGATTTGGGGGTCCAATTGTACCAAAATGTTTCACGTGAAACGAAAAAATCGTTCTCGATCGTCAACTGCCCAATCTTGGCGTGAAGCTTCTCGATCTCACGCGCCGCCGCGGCGTCGGCGTCTCGCGCGATCCCCGCATCGAACGCTCGCGCCGCAAAATCCTGCAGCTGCTTCTTCCAGGCGTAAATCTGGTTCGGGTGAACCTGATAACGCTGCGCCAGGTCGTTCACCGTCGCCTGCTCGCGCAGCGCCTCCAGCGCAATCTTCGCCTTCAGGCCCGCATCAATTTTCCGTCTCGTCTTCGTCATTTTCCGCTCCGTCTAAAACCATTCGGGGCAGACTTCTCCCAACTAAGCCACCGGTCCAAAAATCGGGGGCCACTTCAGAGCGCTGTCGACGGAATGACGCGGAAACAGTTGACCATAGGAGTGCGTTGGCCACACCCGCAGGTGATGCGCGGCAAGCCGGCGAGCGGCTTGACGATGCGAAGAAGTTGCAGCGGCCTGAAGACACATCCGAATTGCCGAAAGCGCGGAGCAAAGTCGGTGACCCGCACTGCGCCGCCGCTCCGACCAGTGAGGACCGTCGATAAGATTGCGGTATGGCGAACATACTTGGACTGAACATCGGCGACGCCATCGAGCACGATGTCGAGGAACCCCTTCTCTCCATTCCCGGACAAAGTTAATCTATTCGACTAAGGCCAGAGGTCGGCAGACAGACTCAAGCGGCCGGACCGTGTCAACGACTTTGAGACACCCGGAGTTTGAATTTAAGCTTGGATTCCTAGCCTTTGCGTTGGTGGGTTGATAGCGACCAAGAGCTTGGCGCCTTAATCGTGGCCACGCATTACACATTGGCCATGCGATTGAGGATCGCGTTGACGCTGTCGATTGACGCGTCGATCCAGTCCGCGCGTTTTTCCGCCTCGTTTTCGATTTCATGGAGCGCCTCGGCCAGCAAATAGAGGACGAGGAGGCGCATTCGCGTGCCTTCATCCTCGATCCAAATCGGGCTGTCGCGCGCCGCTTCCATGTAAGCATGGATGAAGATTTGAGAAAATTCGACAAGTTCCTCGCGAAGTCTTGCCGCCGCGAGTGTCGCGCCTGGGACGAGCCGGGCGAGATCCCGTTTGGCGGCGGCAACCGCATGAGCAAAGGAGCGCAGCATGACCGCGACATCGCGCAGCGGCGATGTTTTGGCGCGCCTTTGGTCCGGGGATATGGAAGGCCCTTCTCCGAAATCGACGATCATGACATCGTCCTTCACGACCAGGAGGCGGCCAAGACGATAATCGCCGTGAATGCGGATCTTGATCGCGCCATGCGGCTTCTGGACAAGCTTGCCGATCAGGTTGAAGCACTCTTGCCGCCGGGCCAACAGGCGTTCGGCCCCGGCGTGCTTGTCGCCGCTCGCGTTCGCGGCAATCGTCCGCAGGCGTGCGAAGGCGCGCTTGGCCAGAACTCTTGCCGCGTCCGCTGTCTTGCGGACATCGTCGAACGTCAGCGCCTCGGCTTTGAATGCCGGATCGGCGGTTGGCGCCGCCAGCGCCTTGTGCATCTCGGCCGTGCGCAAGCCGAGTCGGCTCATGTGCGGCACATAGGTCGCGCATTCCTCATGTCCGGCGCGGCCGTCTTGCCCGGGTGTCAGGGCAGCCGCCTCGAGGATGCGCTTCAATGCTTCGAGCGTCCAGGACCAGACATCGCCCTGGTTGCGCATGAAAGTTTGCAGGATCGCGAGCACGGTGCGGTTTTCGGCGCGATCGACGTGTTCGATCACGCCGAGCAAGGGAGGTGAATTGGCGAAATGCGCCACTTCGGTCAAAAAACGCAGGATCTCGACCTCGGGGTCTTCTCCGGTTTGCAACCGGTGATGGATTTTCAGCATCATTTGGTTGGCGAGGACGAGCGAGGAGTTGCACTGTCCGGCGCCAATACGGTGGACATCGGCCGCCGCGATCATGGGTTCGGCGCCGAGGCGAGGCGCCGGCGAGAAAGAGATTCTGCCGCCTTGGCCAGTGTCCAATTTTTCGCCGCGCCGGAGCGCCGCCAGCATCGCGGCGGCGAAGCCCTCGCACGCCTCCGCTTCGTAAAGCAGACCGGTCAAGGCGCCGCGGCGCAGCCGCGCGGCGGCATCGGCGAGGGATGGCCCGTTCTCCTGTTCCGGTTCCGCCGCAAGGGGCGTGAAATAAGTCTCGACCTCGCCGCCAGCTCGTTTGACAGCGAGGAGCGGGAGAACAAAACGGCTCTGCCCGCCATCGCGAAGCACGGCAAAATCCTTTACCGAGACGCCGGCGATTGGCGTCTCACTGAGGACAAACCAGCGACGCGAGGTCAGGAAACGTGGGGCGACCGTGCGCTCGAATGCGATGAGTTCACGCCCGGCGAGAATCGTTTCGAGTTTGCCGGTGGCAACGAGCGTGAACAATCCTGGCGCCGGTTGCTGATCGTGGCGATCCTTGCTTGCGTCCGCCGCCTCGAGCCTAAACCAGAAAAAACCGTAGGCCGGCAAGGTCAAAAGATAGGACCGCGACTCGATCGCCGGAAAGAGACTGCCGGCGGTAAGCTCGATCGGCACGGCATCCCTGAATTCGGCGAGATCGAGTTCGACCGCTTGCGCCGCCCGCGACACATTGGCGACGCATAAAATACGCTCGTCTGGACTTTCGCGTAGATAGGCGAGGACCTTGCGGTTCGACGGATGAAGAAACCGCAGCGTGCCCCGCCCGAAGGACACATGCGAACGCCGCACCGCGATCATTCTGCGCATCCAGGTCAAGAGGCTCGACGGGCTCGCGAGCTGCGCTTCGACGTTAACGGCGCTGAAACCGTAAACTGGATCCTGGATCGCGGGAAGGAAGAGCTTGGCTGGGTCGGCACGGCTGAAGCCGCCATTGCGATCGAGGGACCATTGCATCGGCGTGCGCACGCCATCCCGGTCGCCGAGATAGATATTGTCGCCCATGCCAATCTCATCGCCGTAATAAAGTACCGGCGTCCCGGGCATGGACAATAGGAGCGAATTCAAAAGCTCGATCTTGCGCCGGTCGTTTTCGAGCAACGGGGCGAGACGGCGGCGAATGCCAAGGTTGATCCGCGCCCGCGGGTCGGCCGCATAAAAGGACCATAGATAGTCGCGCTCCTTGTCGGTCACCATGGCAAGCGTCATCTCGTCGTGGTTGCGGAGAAAGATTGCCCATTGCGCGCCGTCCGGGATCTCCGGCGTCTGCCGCATGATATCGGTGATCGGATGCCGGTCCTCCTGGGCCAGCGCCATGTAGATGCGCGGCATGAGGGGAAAATGAAAAGCCATATGGCATTCATCGCCCTGGCCGAAATATTGCGCGGTCTCTTCGGGCCAAAGATTGGCCTCGGCGAGAAGCATCCGGTCCGGATAGCGGGCATCGACAGCGGCTCTGATCTTCTTGAGGACCGCATGGGTCTCCGGGAGGTTTTCGCAATTGGTGCCTTCCCGCTTGATCAGATAGGGAATGGCGTCAAGCCGCAAACCATCGACGCCCATGTCGAGCCAATAGGCCATCACATCGAGCACGGCTTCGAGGACCCGGGGGCTGTCGAAGTTCAAGTCTGGCTGATGCGCGTAGAAGCGATGCCAATAGAATGCTTTTGCTTGCTCGTCCCAGGTCCAGTTCGACTTTTCCGTGTCGAGAAAAATGATGGGGGCGTCCTTGTAGGCGCGATCCGTGTTCGCCCAAACGTAGAAATTGCGTGCCGCCGAGCCGGGCTTGGCCGCGCGGGATCGCTGAAACCAAGGATGCTGATCCGACGTATGATTAATTACGAGTTCGGTGATGACCCGCAGGCCCCGCTCATGCGCCTCGCGCACGAAACGTCTGAAATCCGGCAGACTTCCAAAGGCCGAGTTTATTCCGCGATAGGAGGAAATGTCATAACCGTCGTCGCGCAGCGGCGAAGGATAGAACGGCATCACCCAGATCGCGGTCGCGCCGAGATCCTTGATGTAATCGAGTTTCTGAGTCAGGCCGGCGAAATCGCCGATGCCGTCGTTGTTGGCGTCGAAGAACGATTTCACATGTAGCTGATAGATAATCGCGTCGCGATACCAAAGCAGGTCGTTGCGATCGATCATGCCGTGGGACTCCAGCGCGCGGCCGCTAGTGGATTTCGCCGGCGGTTGCCATATATGCGCATCCGCATAGGCTCGCTAATTTTAATTGAGGAAAAGAGACCCCGGACGAATATTCGCCGGACCGGCGGAGGGGAAACCAAAACCGTCACGTCAATCCTGATCGCGCCTTTGTTTTCGGAGCTTGGCCCAATGTTCGAGACGCGCGCGCAGATCTCGCCCGAAGCCGCGGTCAACGGGCGCATAAAGGGTTTGCCGCCCCGGCGCCTTAGGCCAGTAATTTTGGCCCGAAAATCCTTCCGGCTCGTCGTGATCATAGGCATAATTCG
>QHBR01000413.1 GCA_003244015.1 Hyphomicrobiales bacterium
GTATTTTTCGAGATGCCCAATAGCAGTTCCGACGCCCGCTGAGCGACAGGCCGACGAGACAGCGGTGGCTCAGGAATGCGCTGCACAATAGCAGCAGTGGCAGCGCTATAGCAATGTCGCAATCGAATGAGCCAACATCGCGGCTAGGGTGAGAGGCTATCGAGGCTTTCTTGTGACTTGGCGGTGATCGTCGTTGTTGCAACTATGCACCGCATCAAAATAATCAAGTCGCCCGACTCGATTACTCATGGAGCGAACGGCTAGCGTAAGCTAGCGTAACGCATGAGTTTCGAAGGTCGCGCGTCTTTGAAGCAGTCTGATCGTGATCGCGCGCCAAGAGAGAGATGATGTACAACATTAATTCGAACAGGGATGTCAATGCCCCGTGCACGACAGCTGGCGCGGATAGCGAAACCATTGCGGCCAGCAGGCCGCAGCGCGATTTTCGAGCTGTGGCCACATTTGGGGGAGTTGCATCTCTCGGCGCAGTTGTAATCGGCGCCGGACTTTTGATCAAGCCGCCGGCGGCATCGGCCGTACCGAGTTTTGCACGGCAGACAGGTCAACCTTGCGCGACGTGTCATACCGCTTTTCCTGAACTTACCCCATTTGGGCGCCGCTTTAAACTGGGCGGCTATACGATGGGTGGCGGGCTGACCTTTGAGGAGGCCCCCCCTATTGCTGCGATGCTAATTCCTACCTTTACCCACACCGAACGGAACCAAGATTCACCACCCACGCCGGATACCCACACCAACAACAACACGGTCCTGCAGCAAGCTAGCGTCTTTTATGGCGGCACGATCTACGGAAATCTCGGCGCCTTCATTCAGGGGACCTATGACAGGGCCACGCAACATGTATTTCTCGACAATACCGATATCCGCTACGCGGACACGACGAAACTTTTCGGCTTGGACCTTCTTTACGGTGTTTCGGTCAACAACAACCCAAGCGTTCAGGATGTGTGGAACACGACGCCCGCCTGGGGCTTCCCTTATATCGCATCCACGCTCGCGCCTCAGTTCGCGCCACCGGGCACAATGATCGAAGGCAGTCTTGCCGGCAAAGTCGTCGGCACCGGAATCTACACGTTTTGGAACGATATGCTTTACCTTGAGGGAAGCGCTTACCAAAACCTTTCCCAGCAGACGTTGCGGGTGCTCGGCGAGCCGGGCATCAGCGGATCCAATTCAATCGGCGGTGCCGCGCCCTATTGGCGCGCCGCTTTTGAATACGATCTCGGCGAGCATTCGCTGGAGGTTGGAACCTTTGGCATGTTCGCCAACGAACTCCCGGGACGGGTCCCCGGTTTCGGGTTTGACCAATTACTGGACGTCGGATTTGACGCCCAATACCAGTACATCGGAGACCCGCACAGCGTCACCGTAAAATTGACGCACATACGCGAGAACCAGCAGCTCAACTCGACATTTTTCCAAGGTGACTCGTCAAACCTTTACAATACGCTGGAGAGCTTCAGGACTTCGATCAGCTATGTTTATGACCATACCTACAGCCTGACGGCCGCCTATTTTAGCGTGTATGGTTCGGCCGACGCCGGACTGTTTGGAGCAACTTCGCTCGCCAATAGTCCGGATGGTAAGGGGCTGATCTTCGATGCCGCATATTTGCCGTTTAGCAAAGATGGGCCATCGGTTTGGCCCTGGGCCAATGCCCGCATTGGCGTGTCTTACACCCATTATCTGAAGCTTTTCGGGGGGGTAAATAATTTCGATGGCGCCTCCCACAATGCGTCTCAGAATAACACGGTTTTCCTCTATACCTGGATTGCATTCTGACAGGCTTTCTGTCGCGCGCGGCCATCAATTGGTGGATATTTCCATTTCGCGGAAGGGTGGACAACGCATATGTCCGCTCGTGGCGCAAAGCAAACATTCAAACTAATACACTGCCGTCTTATCCGCTCTCTTGGCTTCGGGCGGGCTTAAGTGCAATTCCGGGGTTTCGTCAAAGAGCCTGCGATGCTCGGCGGCGGCGTAACGGTCGGTCATCCCGGCGATGTAATCGCAGACGACGCGCGCCCGACGAGCTTCGCTGGTACATGCCTTGGCGGCGGCGGCCGCCCATTCGGCTGGCATCAGATGCGGGGCAATGAAAAACCGGGAAAAAAGATCGCTTACGATTAGCCCTGCTTGATCGCGAATACGGGCGAGGCGTTGATGCCGGTACATGTTTTTTAACAGAAAGCTCCTGATCGCGTTGTCGGCACTCGCCGCCGCTCCGGAAAAACCGATCAGAGGCGCGCCATGCGCCCGCACGTCCTCGATTCTCGTCACTTGCGATGCTTCGATCCGCCGCCGGCTCTCGGCGATCGCATCCTCGATAAAAAACGTGATCAGCCGGCGCACGAGCTCATGAATGGCCCGGACCGGTTCGAGGCCAGGATAAGGTGCTGCGATCTCGCCGCTAATGTCACGGAGAAAATCGACCTCGCCAATGTTCGCAAAATCGATGAGGCCCGCGCGCAAGGCGTCGTCGAGGTCATGCGCGTTATAGGCGATGCCGTCGGCGAGTGCCGCGGCCTGTGCCTCGGCGCTGGCGAAATGCGCAAGTTCGAGATCATGAACCGCATCATAGTCAAGGATCGCTGCGGGAAGTCCGCGTTTCGCGTAACGCGCGGCCACCCTGCCATCGGCTTGCAAAAGTGGGCCGTTATGCTTGACGAGCCCTTCCAGCGTCTCCCAAGTCAGATTGAGTCCATCGAAGGCCGCGTAGCGGCGTTCGAGCTTGGTGACAATTCGCAGCGCCTGGGCGTTATGATCGAAGCCGCCGTAAGGAGCCATGAGTTCGTCGAGCACATCCTCGCCAGTGTGGCCAAACGGCGTGTGGCCAAGATCATGGGCAAGCGCAAGCGCCTCGGCGAGATCGTCGTCGAGGCCGAGCGCGCGGGCAAGCGTGCGCGCGATTTGGCCGACTTCGAGCGTGTGGGTGAGCCTGGTGCGGAAATGGTCTCCCTCGTGCGGAACGAAGACCTGCGTCTTGTGGGCGAGCCTCCGGAACGCCGTGCAATGGATGATGCGGTCGCGATCGCGCTGAAATACCGAGCGCGATGGCGAATGAGGCTCCGCGATCAACCGTCCGCGGCTTCGTGCCGCATTGACGGCGTAAGGCGCGCGCGGGGGAGCGACAGCGAAAGCGGGTGAAAAGTGGCAGACTGGCATGAAAACCTGGATTGCGCCGCTCGCCTCATTGCGCTCGCGGGCCACCCAACGTATCTTACTTATTGCAAGAGGGGGCAAGCGGCCCGCGTCCGCCCGTCCCTTTGTCCAAGCCCACCTTCGAGGTAGTCAAATGAGCGAAGCAACTGCGGAAGCCCCTGTCGAACTCACCGGAAACGCCGCGCGGCGCATCGCGGAGATTTTGACGAACGAACCGGCGGGCTCGTTTCTGCGCATCGGCGTCGACGGCGGCGGTTGCTCGGGGTTTTCCTATACCTACAACATTTCGACCGAACAATCTTCCGGCGATCTCGTGATCGAACGCGACGGCGCGACGGTCGCAATCGACCCGGTCTCGCTCGATCTGCTGCGCGGCTCAAAGATCGATTTCGTCGACGATCTGATGGGCCGGATGTTCAAAATCGTCAATCCAGCGGCGACGGCGTCCTGCGGCTGCGGATCGAGCTTCGCCATCTAGCCGCCCAATGAAGGTGGCGCTAGAGCCGAAGCCGCGCACGCGTGGACAAAAAGGCGATCCATATTCGACGAGCCGAGTTTATCGTTTGTCCGATTTCGCAGGCCAATCGCACCACAATGTTTCACGTGAAACGAGACCTGGGCGCGGGGATGTT
>QHBR01000315.1 GCA_003244015.1 Hyphomicrobiales bacterium
CCATCAAGGCGTATGAGGGCAGCGGTTCTTAACGTGACTGAGTCGCGTTCTTGAACACCCTTCGGTGCGGGAGGTCGCCGGGGATCCGGCTCTCCGGACGCACGTTGCGAAAAGCACGTCCCGTCTTCGATCCCAACCCGCGTTCGAAACTGATGGGGCTATCAAGCCCGATACTCTCGCGTCCGGGCAAGAAATTTTTCAGCAGCGTGTCAGAGGAGAGCCGGATCCCAGGATACGTTCTCGCGGATCGGGCGCGCTGGGCGCCCGGCGCAGAGCGTGTTGGCGGGCAGGCGACCGGACACCACGGAGCCAAGACCCACAATGGATCCCTCGTCAATGATGCTCCCTTTGAGAATCGTCGCCTGAAGTGCCACCCAAACATGGTCGCCAAGGACGATGTCGGCGGCCGGATTAATCCGCTCGCCTGTCGCGCGATTAAGGATCGAGTGCATGTCGCTGGTGGTGAACAGCGTGTCGCTAGCGATGAGGCACCACCGTCCAATTATGATGCGGGATGGCTCATGGAGGAACAACCTAGTATGCCAAGTGAAGTTCGTACCAGCGCCGACAACCACCGACGCACGCATATGGGCCCTCACCTCGATCGCGGCGAGGCGACACCCATCATCCACCTCAAATGAGCAGTCGCTACCGATCGTGATGTTGGCTCGCGACAGCAAGCAGCCCGAACCTATCCGAACGGTCCCGCCACGACCGAGAAAGACTATAGAGCCGCTTCCACCCTCCGCGACTGCGGGATCAATGTCGACAGTGTTGTCACTGCCTTGGTCTGTGATGGTGATCGGCATCAGGCGCTGGATCCCAGCAGGTCGGAGACGCTGAACGTCCCGGGTTGGTAGGGGGCCTGCGATGCGGCGACAGCCTTAATTCCTGGTATCGCATCGGCTGAATTTGAGAGGTCGACGTCCTGCAACTGCCAGGGGGCGTAAAGCCACCATTGCAGATGCAGCAACTGCGCGGCGACGATGCATTCCACCCGCATGCGGATGATTCGGGCTGGATTCCCACCGACAATCGCATACGGCGGCACGCTCTTGGTGACGACAGCCATTGCCGCCACGACCGCGCCGTCACCAACCGTAACCCCCGGCATGATCATCGCGCCATGGCCAATATAAACGTCGTTGCCGATGACGATCGGCTTCACCTGCGTCGCAACCGCGTGGGGTCGCGGTCGAGCGCGATATTTGTGATAGTCATCGGCATCCGGAAACTCCCGCCCGATATCAAAGAGCCGATCGCTCAGATAGAAGAATGGGCTTGTGCTTACCCACGTCAATGCGTGGTTCGCCCGCCCCATCTGTACCTGCTCTCCAATCGAGGTGTAGCGGCCGATGGTGACCCCGAGTAAAACCCGCTGACCGCGTAGCTGAAAGCGCCCATCCGGAAATTGTTCTCGATCCCCATCCACTTAATGCTGCATGGCGGCTCGAAGATTGCCCGAGTTGAGATGTTGACGCCAACACCGTGAAACGTTTCAACTCCGCGCATACGCAGTTGGTTCTTCATCTCCGACGTCAGCTGCGCCAGCATTGACCTGCCCCGAACTTAGGAGCGTCGATGGTAGACGTTCCATCAGCAGAAAGGCAACAACGCGATCGCTTGAAAAGAACACTAAGCAGACTCCGGCAGCTTGACCAACGGATAGGCATACGATTCGCTAGTGGCGTCGATTCGCAAAGGTGTTGCATTGAGTGGCAAATCCCCGGTTTTGGCGAGCGAGGGCCAACGTGCTGCGCTGGTGGCGCTGGCCGGCTCGCGTGATCGCGGCGAGGCGGACAGAGCACGCGCCCTCCTTCTGACGCTTTCGGGTTGGACCAGTGCGCGCATCGCCGAGGCGTTCAGCGTGCGTGAAGACACGGTCCGGCTGTGGCGCAGCGATTTCAGCCGCGGCGGCACCGATGCGTTGAAGGCGAGCATCGCGCCAGGTCCGCCACCGGTAAAGAGTGAGACGGCGTTGCGCGTGGTCGCGCCGTTACTGGAAGAGCCGGTCGCCAACCGGCCGAACTGGACGATCGCGCGCCTGCGCGCGGAGATCGAGGCGCGCGCGGGCGTGCGCATCAGCCGCTCGCAACTGTCCAAGGCGTTGCGAAAAAAAGTTCCGCTACCGGCGGCCGCGGCACACGCTGAAAGGACGGCAAGTTGCCAGCGAGGTCGATCGGATAGGCTTGCGTCTGCAACTCCGCGAGCAGCAAGCCGAAGCCGGCGACATCGTGCTTCTCTATGGCGATGAGAGTGCGGCGCTGACGCATCCCTATCTGGCCAGGGCATGGGCGAAATCCGGCGCCGATCTGCGCGTGCCGGCGCCCGGCCAAGCCAAGAAAGTCGCTATGCTAGGCTCGCTTAATCATCTCACGCGCGAACTGATTGTGCCTACCAGTTCGACCAAGCATAGCAGCGACTTCGTTGCTCATCTCAAGCAACTCGACGCACTTTATGGCCCGATGCCCGGACGCGCGACCAAGCCGGTCGTGTTGATCGAAGACAACGGGCCGATCCACGTCAGCAAGCTTTCACGTGCCGCGCTTGCCGCTCGCGCGCATTGGCTGACCGTCGAATGGGTGCCGAACTATACACCCGAACTGAACGACATCGAGGTCGTCTGGCATGACCTGAAGGCATACAATCTGGCTCATCAGACATTCACAGGGGTCACCGAACTCGATGGTGCGATCCACAAGGCAGTTGCAGACCTGAACCGCGAGCGGGCGGTCGTTCCGTTGGCCAAGCCACGAATCTCTGCTTAGCGCACTGACGCATTCGGCCGATTCACGGGCGCGCTGGCACGTGCGAGTTTGGGCGCATGGCCCAGACAGTCTGCATCATCCTTCGAACGACGGACCGCGAGCAGCTCGCGGCGATCGCCGCCGACCGCAATTGTCAGCAGAAGCACATTGAGCGAGCGCAGGTGATCCTGGCCTCGGCCATGGCGCGGCCGGTGCAGCGGATCGCGACCCAGCTCGGAGTGAGCCGTCCGATGGTCTGGCGCTGGCAGCAGCGTTTCGCCGAGGAGGGCGTGGACGGGTTGCTGCGCGACAAGACACGCAAGCCAGGCAAGCCGCCGATCCCGGCTGAGGCGGTGGAACGCGTCGTGGCGCTGACTTGTGGCGAGCCGCCGGGAGAGACCACGCACTGGACCGGCCGCGCCATGGCCGAGGCGGTGGGCATCTCCCTCCGCTCGGTGCAGCGGATCTGGGAGTCGCATCGGCTGCAGCCGCACCGGGTCCGCACGTTCAAGCGCTCGCGTGACCCGAAGTTCACCGAGAAACTGGTCGATGTTGTCGGCCTTTATGTCGAGCCGCCGGAGCATGCCGTGGTGCTGTCGATCGACGAAAAGAGCCAGATCCAGGCGCTCGGCAGTCCTGAGCCGTGCATCTTCGACCCGGCAGCCTGATTTAAGGATTTTGTGGAACACCTCTATCTTCCAGCGTTTGGCATACCAGTGCAATTTCTCGATTGCCGCTGCACGTGTCGCAACGGGCAAATCGGTGATCAGCTTCCACTCGATCCTCGGCCGGTCAGCGGGTTTGTCACGCTCCGTGGCGTGGATCACGGTCAACGTCAGCGCCGGATAGTGCTTCTGCTTGCCCACGGGCGGGAGCACGCGGATGCGGCGGTATTTCAGCTCGACCAACGCTGTCTCGGTGCGGCCTTTGCCGTCGCGGACTTCGACCCGATGCACGCCCTTGAGCCGTGTTTCCTGCATTTCGTCCGCGATCGTGTGGTCCCCGTCGCCTGCCAAGCGATTGACACAGGTCCTGACAAGGAAATGGGTGCCGAGTTCCTGAGCTGTACAGAACAGCTCGTATATGTCGCTTTCCCGGTCACCGATGTGGACGCATCTCGCGGGATCGCCGAGTAGCTCGGTCGATTGGCGCATGTTCTCGAGCCATCGGTAGCTTTCCTTTTGCTCGATGGGCACCCGGGTCGGATTGATCTTGCGCTTGAGCGCCGCAGTGCCCCTAAACTTCTGCCGCGACCAGAACTTCACCGCCGAGAGACCCAAAGGGAGGCCATCGGTCGTGACGGCGAGGGAAGAGTGCATCAGCAACCCGCAGACCGTATGCGTTCGCAAGCGGCCGGCTTTGTTTTTCCCGCTGTTCACACTGTAGGTGATGCCGATCGCCTCGGGGCTCTCGCGCTGGTAGGTGAACTCCGTGGTGTCCTGGAGCACCAAGATGGTGCCCTCGGCGGCGGTAGTGCGCTCGCGCGTCGATCCGAAATGACCGGCCAGAATCTCAGTCTCGCTAACCCTGTCATTGGAGAAGAAGCGATAGGCCGCCTTCGTATTGGCCCAGTCCTGGCATGCAAGAGGCAGGCTCGCCCCGATCGCACCGCCCCTTCGCTCGATAATTCTTTGAAGCCGCTGGCCGAGCCGAGCATCGCCGAAGGTGCACCCAGCAAGTTCGCTCTCCCACCAAGGGTTCGTTGCAGCAGCCATGGACACCTACCCTCAGGCATTTCGGTGCCCAACAACGAATCACCCCGGATTCGAGCCGCGCAAGCGCCAAGTGGTCCGTCCCCCTCAACAGATGTGGGTAATCGAAAGCCGTCCAAAACGGTGTCGGGTAGCGAGAAGTCGTATCGCCCGAGGAAGTTAAGATGGCGCCAGATCAGCGGGGACAGGTGGGCGATGTCGTCGTTGTGGACATCCATGCCCTCCTGCCTGACGTGGCGAATGGCCTCCTGCATGTAGATGGCGTTCCAATGGACGACGGCGTTGAGGGCGAGGCCAAGCGAGCCGAGCTGCTCTTCCTGTCCTTGCTGAAGCGGACTTCTGATCTCGCCACGTTCGCCGTGGTGGATGCGGCGGCCCAGGCGATGACGCAGCTCGGTGCGGTTGAGCTGGGTCAGGATGCGGCGCCGGAACGCCGGGTCGTCAATTGTGCGCAGGATGTGGACGGTTTTGGCAATTCTGCCGATTTCGGCGAGCGCGCGGGCCAAGGTGGTTGGCTTATCGCGGACCTGGAGTGTGCGCATGATGCCGGCCGCCTTGAGGTGGCCGAGTTTGAGCGAACCGGCCAGGCGGATCGCATCGGACCAGTTGTCGCGGATCAGGCCGGGATTAATGGTGCCTTTGCCCAGGCTGTTGAAGGGGCCGTAGTCGGCGCGGCGGTCGATCCGCCACAGCCTGGCGTCGCTCAGGTCGGCGAGCCGCGGGCTGAACT
>QHBR01000128.1 GCA_003244015.1 Hyphomicrobiales bacterium
TATTTTTCGAGATGCCCTCATATCGGCCACGGCGAAGTTCGCGATATCCGGACCGCCGCAAAACTCAAGGCGATGGGCGTTCGCCGGGGCTGGCCGGATTTCATTCTCGTGCCGCCAACCGGCCAATTGCATTGCGTCGAATTGAAACGAATTGGCGAAAGGCTTTCCGAGGACCAAAAGGAATTCAAGCTTTTTTGTATTCGACACGGCATCCCGCATAGCGTTGCCCGCACGTTTGACGAAGCGTTGGGCGCGCTCGACTCATGGGGTGCGCTGACGATCACGCTCACCCGCACCGGGGCCAGGCCATGACCGCAGCGCGCCCCCCGGATTATTCGACGTGGTCCCGCGAGCGGCAAGACGAATATTATCGCCGCCTTGGCGAGGAAAGGACGCCATCAAGGCGCGGCAACGGGAAAGCAGAAGAGGCGTCGCCGCTATTCGCCCGCATCATCAATCCGGCTAATTGGGAGGGCGTGCCTGTTCCGGATCGCGAGTGGATTGTCCAGGACTACATGCCAGACAAGACCGTGACCTTGCTTTCTGGCGACGGCGGCCAGGGCAAAAGCTTGCTCGCTCTGCAATTGGCCGCCGGTATGGCGCTCGCCAAAGAGTGGATTGGCTTGATGCCAACGCCTGGCCGCACACTGGTTTTGTCAGCCGAAGATGACGGCGACGAAATGCAAAGACGGCTCGATAAAATCCGCGCGTTCTACAAAGCCTCTTGGGCGGACCTGGCAGACATCCGGCTTATCGATCTTGCCGGCGAAAATGCAGTGCTGGGCGCGCTCGTGAACGGCCAAATCTTGCCGACGGAAATGTTTCGCACGCTCGACGCCTTCATGGCCGAGTGGAAGCCAAGCCTGACCACACTCGACGTGCTTGCCGATATGTTCGCCGGGCAGGAAAACGACCGCGCCCAAGTCCGGCAATTTATCCGCCTCTTGAAACAGCTCGCGCGAAAACATGAATGCGCAATCCTTCTCCTCGCGCATCCAAGCCTTACGGGCATGTATACCGGGACCGGTCTTAGCGGATCAACCGACTGGAACAACGGCGTTCGATCCCGCCTCTATTTCCAAACACCAAAGACGGACGGCGGCGACCCCGTCTTGAACATTCGGCATCCGTGCCGAAAGCTCATTCCATTTCGTTTCGAATTTAAGCCGCGCGTGGCTGGCCCCTAGCGTGATAAACGTTTCGAGCGCTTCAGTGTTCGCCCCGTTAGCTCGAAGCTCGGAGCAAATCCCACCGGCAAGTATTTATGCCGGCGAATCTTCCCATATCCCGGGCCACTATGACATTGGCGACTATGTTGGCGGCCGGGGCACAAGTTTTGGACCGCTTCAGTTTCATCGAGGTGGTCCAGGCCGCGGTCGTTCTTCAACCACTTTGCCGCGTAATCAAACTGGGCTGGGATCGTGCCAGGATTATTCAGATTTTTCCCGGTATCCCTTTCAAAATCATGGTCGATCAAGGGTGGGGCGGTAGGATAACACCACCGGCGCCTTCTGCTCCATGGAAGGATTTCATCCCGCCCAATTTCACGCTTCCTGAAGGGCATAGCGCCGCCGATCCGTTTGGCTTCCGCGCGGATATCGTGCGCCACGCGCAGCATCAAGGCTCGTGGTCGAATTCAGTCACCAACCATAACGTTAATATGGGCGGACAGAAAACCACGATAAATATTGATGGCGGCGGTATGGATCCGCACTCGATGGCCGATATGATCGGCCGCAAGCAGGTCCGTGTTCACGCCGACTTCCTAAGAAATGCCAAGAGCGCGATTTCTTAGGCTCCGCATTGGGGGATATCGGGCAATTTGCGGCCAGACTTTTTCTTCGCAAAGAGATCGCCTATCACCTGTTTTACGCTGAATTGAGGATGGAGTTTGCATTCGGCGATGATAAATTGACGAATATTGCAACCGGAACCGAGTTCAGCCGGGCCGTGGGTGATGACGTAAGCAAAGATTGAATCTTCATCAGCGGGATCGATGTCGGCATATCCCCCACAACTGATGCTGCTTGCCGTTGCGTAATTGGAGGCAGTCGAGCTTTGCGCTGTTCCGACCGCGAGCATCATGCCCGCGCCGATGATTGTGCTGAGTTTAAACATTTGGTTATCTCCTTGCTGGATCCGGAGTTGGCGCGGCGGCTGAAGGCAAACAGCCGCCCCGCATGTCTGCTGCTTCCGGCGCCAAGCTCGGCATGAATTTTGCGCACTCATTTTTGCCTGCGGTTCCTCCCCGCCGGGCTTGGACTTGCCCCTGATCTGGTATCCGGGGCCAAATCAGGGGCATTTTTGATTTGGAGTCCATCCTCATGGCTCCGCCCGCGTTGAGAGCTCATGCGCCGATCCTCGCAAACTCTTTTCGCGCTTCCGCGTTCATCCCGGCAAGTGCGCGCCCAACCGTCTTGAGCGCGAGGCTTGGCCAACCTATTGTGTTTTGACCAATGTCGATGTCACGCCGGACATAGTCGACCAGGGCAGTCGCGCCAGCCGGCGTTGTCGGCTTCGTCCGGGCCATTCGCATAGCCGCATTGTGCTCGGCGAGGCGGGTGTGCTCGTATTGCTCGCGCAACGGCGCGACGCCAGCGCGTTCATCCCACACGGCACACGCTCGCTCGGCGTCAGCCATCCTCGCTAATGCGTCGAGATATTCCGTTTCGATTTGCTCGCGGTCGGCGCCTGGCTGACTCAGAAATTCCTCGCGGCGGCCGTCGACCCCCTCCTCGCTAAACGCATCGCAGTCGCGCCACAAAATCATCTCAAATGGGCGTCTTCCGTGAGTTCCCGCCGCTTTAAACACGGCATTGTCGAGCTTGTTGTTGAGGCGCGTACTTGCCTTGATCAGCGCTTTGTGCGCGGCGATCAAGGCGAATATCGGATCGGAGTCTGGGGCGATAGCCTTCGCCGCCGGTGCTTTGTGCGTCTTCGGTTGCTTCGTCATGTGTTCCTCCTATGTGGCAGCGCGGTCCGGCGGCCCGTAGTTTTGTCGCGTGGCGCTTGCCCTTGCGAGCGCCCTTCCGATCGTTCCCATGAAACCAATGATGATGCCATCGACATGCGGCTTTCCGCGATGCAAGGTGCCAGTTGGCCCGGCAAGGACCATATCATTCACGATGCTGGACAAGAGCGTGCACCATCCGATCGTGCCATCGCAGGATTGCAGGAATTCGATGGCATAGGCTTTGCCCGTTTCGTAGTCCTCGCAATAGTTGCCTTTCGGCCGCACTGCCCAGGTCGAATGATCTTTGGCCGCGAAAAATGGCAATGGATAAAGCTCGTATTGAGACAGTACGCGCGGCTTGGCGGGGACGGTGAAGGTCTCCCCGCCATGGCGCTCCCGCTCGGCGCGCCTGAAGGCGCTCGCGACTTGACGACAGCGAATTAGGCCGGAAAGTTTCGTCGACATGTGTTCCTCCCTTATTGCCGGTCTTCCGTCTTGGTGAGCGCGCGACGGTTAGCGGCTTTCGGCGGCAGGATCAGCCCCACCATGTGAAGCGCTTGTTGCGGCGTCGCGCCGCCGCCCCAAACCGCGTAAAGCGTTGGCGCCTGGTCGCTGACTTCCGGCCAGCGCTCGGCCGCCAAGTCCCGGACTTCGGCGCACCAGTCAGAGAAGGTCTGGTCTTGCCGCCGGGCAACGTGTTTCTGAAGTGCTCTTGCCATTGTGGATTCCCTTGTTTTGGTTGACATGTCGTGTAGCACCGCTTATATGTAGTCCGATGTCGGCCATATGTCACCTAACTATCAGGAATATTTTAAATGGCTCGGCCAAAACCACAGAATAAACCAGTCGCGACAACCATGCGTCTCGACGCGGCGCTTAAGGCCGCGCTTGCAAAAGCAGCAATGGCCGACGGCCGCACTTCGACATCGCTCGCCGCGAAAATTCTGGGCGACTGGCTCAAAGAAAACGGGTATCTGAAATGATTCCGTATTAACGTGCAAATGGATGCCTGGAGGCGAAAAGATGGATGAACAACTAGCCGCTGTTTTAATAGCCCCGTTCGTCATTTCCATGGTTGGCTTTGCCGTCGCCATTGCCTTTGCGCCCGCGGTGCCAAACGAAATCGCACTGGCAACTGAGCACGATCATGAAGAAATGGATCATGCTTACAGTTCATCGCGCAAAATAGCGGTGGAGCCACGCGGCCGGTTTGCGAAGCCGAAAGCAAAGGGGAAATCGAATTGAAAATGCCATTCATCGCAATCGCTGATGCGGGTTCGGCGGGATGAGCGGTGCGGTAATCCCTGTGTTGCTCGCTGTCGGAGTCAATGTCTGCGTTTTTGTCGTGGTGTGGTGGCTTGTAGGGAAATTGTAATTGCCGATAAGCAAAATGAAGCGCCTAATTGTCGCCGCCGCAATCTTCGTCTATGCTCGCCGGGCCACGCCGATCCCGCGCCCTTGGCTGCGACGAAGACCCGGCGCGCTTCGATGAGATATTGAAAAAGGTAGCGCGACATCAGCCACCGCCAAATGCTCCGCCAAAACTAAAGAACCAGAAGACGAAGAAACCAGCCTAGTAGGCCTTAGCCGACTTGCCAAAGTTCCCCGAGCACCCTCTTGAGGGCACCTCGAAAAATATTCG
>QHBR01000190.1 GCA_003244015.1 Hyphomicrobiales bacterium
CAAATGAATCAGACCACTAGACCACAAGGCGTTTCTGTCCGTCGGTCACGACGAATACTGGTCCGGAAACCATCGCGCAAACGTCGAGGCCGCACGCGCGGCCAGAGTTCATCTAGCGTTCTTTAGTGGCAATGAGATGTTTTGGAAGACGCGTTGGGAATCGAGCATCGATGGCTCGGGCACTCGATACCGAACACTGGTTTGCTATAAGGAGACCAACGCGGACGTCATCCCTGGAACGAGAATCGACCCTAACCCTGCTTGGACGGGAACTTGGCGGGATCCTACCTTCAGTCCACCTTCCGACGGCGGTCGGCCCGCCAACGCGCTTACGGGCACCAATTTACATGGTCGAAGTCGATTTTCGCGCCATGACCGTACCCCCAGCGGATGGCGAGATGCGCCTCTGGCGCAATACGACTGTCAAGATGAACAGCGATATGGGCACGACGACTCCACTGAACACTGTATGTACTTGCACTCCTGGCGATCCCACATGTAGTTGCCCGTCTGGCGTATGTTCTTGCACGCTTGGCCTCGAATGGGACGAGGACTCCGATAACGGATTCCGTCCACCCGGCATCATCAGGGCCTCCTCCACCTACGCTCCTCCGGGTAGCTATTCGTATCTACTAGATCATGGCGTCACATACACAGCACAACATGACGCAACACATCATGTAACCCTTCATCGAGATCCCCCCACCCTGAGCGGGGCGTTGATCTTTGGAGCTGGCACAATAGATTGGTCATGGGGATTAGATAGCCACCATGATTTCGATCCTGAATTCTCCCCCAAGGCGCAGTCCTCGACCGAGCTGGCCATGCAGCAGGCGACCGTCAACCTGTTCGCGGACATGTGCGACGCCACCGGCCACTGCGTCCAGCCCCGAACGCTTCAGCCGGGTCTCACCCTAGCAACGGCTTCGACCGATTCCACACCACCTACTTCGACGATTACTTCACCAGCCAATGGTGGAACCGTTGTCATAGGATCGCTGGTTTCGATCGCCGGCACGGCTGTCGACAGCGGTGGCGGAGTTGTTGGCGGCGTCGAAGTATCGGTCGATGGAGGGCTCACGTGGCATCCCGCCACCGACCGCACTTGGAAATATAGCTGGAGACCGACGCTGCTCGGTCCAACCACGATCCAGAGCCGTGCCATCGATGATACCGGCAATCTGGAAAAACCAGTCCGATCCGTCAACGTCGCCGTCGTACCACGAAGCTCTGAGATCCTCTTGTTCTATAACCAAACCAACGGTAACCAGGCGATTGGGAGATTGAATAATATCGGTGACTATCTGAATCTCAGTGCTGGAGTTTTTGACCCGATCCGTTGGACACATATCGTGACCGGAATTAATAACGTCCTCTTTTTCTATAGGTCGACCGACGGCTACACATGGACCGGCAAATTGGACGACGCCGGCAATTATACGGACATTGGACAGGCGCTTTATCCCCCCTCGCGCCAGGAGCAACACACGTCGTAGCCGGATCAAATAACATTCTATTGTTCTATAACTCAAACAACGGTAGCACCCTGCTCGGGAAACTAGACGATGAGGGTTACTTCGCGTCCCTCAGTTCGAGAGCATCACCCGCTGGTTACACAAACATTGTGGCAGGAGTTAACAATGTCTTCCTATTCTACAATAGGAACACGGGGCTGGCAGCGACCGCGAAATTGGTAATGCCAGCCGGCAATTATGTAGACCTCAAAGCTATCACCGGCCTCTCGACCGGGTGGACTCATATCGTGGCAGGCACAAATAACGTTCTCCTGTTCTTCAACGCAAGCATTGGCAATGCCATGTCGGCAAGATTGGACGATGCCGGCAATCTTACGTATCTCAGGAATCCTCTCTGGAACGCAGATCTCGGGTGGACCACGATCGCAGGAGGAGTTAAGAACAGCACTCTCTTGTTCTACATGCGCCCTCAGGGACAGTGGCGACTGGAACACTGGACGCTAATGGTAATTTTGTACATCTAATGAACCATACCGGCATTTCGCCTGGGTGGACGCATATCATTGGCCCATGAGCATTACTTCGTCTTTGCCGGCCAGCGCTCGCATCTCAGCGAGGGTGCGACTGTCGAGCACGGTCGCGATCGCGTTGCGGGCTTCGAGCATGATGAGACGGACACAGCAATGTTGCTCGTCGGCGCAATCCTCGCAGCGCCGGTAGGAATTCTTGCTGGCGCAGGCGACGGGAGCGAGCGGCCCATCGAGGACGCGAACGATATGACCAACCTTGATTTCATGCGCCGGCCTGGCCAATGAGTAGCCGCCGCCCTTGCCCTTTTTTGAAAAAACGAAGCCGGCATTGCGCAGTTCGCCGAGAATCGTGTCGAGAAATTTTTTCGGAATTTCATTCGCGTTGGCGATGTCGTTCACGAGCGTCGCCTCGCCGACCGGGCATCCAGCAAGGTGAACCATCGCCTTAAGACCGTATTTTCCTTTTTTCGTGAGCATTCTTTAACACCCTCGACCGGCAATTTCGCCGTCCAACCGGATCTGGCCGCCGACAATATTGACCCGATTCGCAAATATCCACAAGTTTTATAGTCTTTGATGGAAAAATATGCCGCAATGGCGAAGTCCGTCGACTATGGGGGGCATCTCCAGGCGCGGATGAAGGCGGCGAGCAAAGCCAAGCGTCCAAAACGCCTGCAACAGGCAGCGGCCAATACGGCGGCAGCCCGCGCCAGCGCGCCAAATCAACAATCACTCGCAAGATCGAACGCACCACGGTCGATACCGCCGCCGGCGAGGATCGCGCGCTTGCCTGAGTGATTGGGCGCGCCGACCACGCCTTCCTGTTCCATCCGCTCGACGAGAGAGGCCGCTTTATTGTAACCGACCGACAGGCGGCGCTGGATGTAGCTCGTCGAGCATTTTTTGTCGCGCAGAACGATAGTAACGGCGCGGTCGTAGAGATCGCCCGCTTCCTCGGCATCCATGCTGCCCGGCGCCGGCTCGTCGCCATCCTCGCCGTCCCCGACGTCGTCCTCGGTGATCGCGTCGAGATATTCCGGCTGGCCTTGAGTCTTCAGGTGCGCGACGATCTTTTCGACCTCGCCGTCGATGACGAAAGGCCCGTGCACGCGCGAAATGCGCCCGCCCCCCGCCATGTACAGCATGTCGCCCGACCCAAGAAGCTGCTCGGCGCCTTGCTCGCCCAAAATCGTGCGGCTATCGATTTTCGAGGTGACCTGGAATGAAATCCTCGTCGGAAAATTCGCCTTGATCGTCCCGGTGATGACATCGACGGAGGGGCGCTGCGTCGCCATGATGAGGTGAATGCCCGCCGCGCGCGCCATCTGGGCAAGCCGCTGGATCGCGCCTTCGATGTCCTTGCCGGCGACCATCATCAGATCGGCCATCTCGTCCACGATCACCACGATGAAAGGCAGGACCGAAAGCTGCATCGCCTCGTGTTCGTAGATCGCTTCGCCGGTCTCTGGATCATAGCCCGTCTGGACCGTCCGCATGAGGGTCTCGCCCTTGGCCGCCGCCTCCGCGACGCGAGCGTTAAACCCGTCGATGTTGCGGACGCCGAGCTTCGACATGTTCTTGTAGCGCTCCTCCATTTCGCGAACCGCCCATTTGAGCGCGACGACCGCCTTCTTTGGGTCGGTGACGACCGGCGTCAGCAAATGCGGAATCCCGTCATAGACCGACAATTCGAGCATTTTCGGATCGACCATGATGAGGCGGCATTCCTGCGGCTTCAGCTTGTAGAGCAACGACAGGATCATCGTGTTGATGGCAACCGACTTGCCGGATCCCGTCGTGCCCGCGACGAGAAGATGCGGCATTCTTGCCAGGTCGACGATGATCGGCTCGCCGCCGATTGTCTTGCCGAGCGCGATCGCCAGCCGGTGTTTGGTTTTCTCGAAATCCTGGGACCCGAGCAATTCGCGCAGATAGACGGTCTCGCGCCGCTGGTTCGGCAATTCGATGCCGATGGCGTTGCGCCCCTGAACCACGGCGACGCGAGCCGAGAGGGCCGACATCGAACGCGCGATGTCGTCGGCAAGACCGATCACCCGCGAGGATTTGATGCCGGGCGCGGGCTCCAGCTCGTAAAGCGTCACCACCGGACCTGGCCGCACATGAATGATCTCGCCCTTGACGCCGAAATCCTCGAGCACGCCCTCAAGCAGTCTGGCGTTCTGGGCGAGCGCGTCCTCGGAGACGTTGTTCGCGGCTGGCTTCTTGGGCTCGCCGAGGATGTGCAGCGGCGGCAAGATATAGGTGTGCCGCGCCAGCTGGTCGAGCAACGAGGGCTGCACCTCCCTGAGCGCGCGCGATCCGGGCTTTAGCGCGCCGGCTGCCGCCGCGATGACCCGGCGCGGCGCGTAGATGTCGCGATCCTGGTCGTGGTTTTGCCCCGGCGGGCTCCCCCTGCTTGCCGCGCGGACAGCGGGCGGGGCATAGGCGCTGGCGTCGAAATTGGACTCGACCGACTCGGACCGTGACCAGTGCAGCGGCTCCGTGGCGAGATCGAGCGGCCGCTCGAAGGCGCCTTCAGGCTGCCGCGCGGACGCGGGCATTGGCGGCGCGCGCCGGCGTGCCAACGCCGCCCTTAGGCTGAGACCGGCATGAATGATGGCGCCGAGCAAAACGAGCGCGAAGCCTGGCTCGCCGGCGGCGTCCTGATCCTCCGGCGCCGGCGCGCCGCGGCGTCCGGGCAAAGGGTCTTCCTCGTCCTCGCCCAAATTCGCCGAAACATAATCGCGCAGACCAATGGAAGCCGACAGACAGAAGATCGCGCCGCCCGCCAGGATGGCGGCAAATAAAAGTATTCCGGAGCCGTACCCGGCGAGCATCCCGCTAGGAACCGCGAGAATCGCATCGCCCACAACCCCTCCGAGGCCCGTCGGCAAGGGCCAGCGGGCGGTGATCGGAGCCAATGAGGCGAGCCCCGCCGACAATACTCCGCCGCCGAGCCATAGCACCAGCCGGGCCTTTACCCGTTCGAGGCGCCGGGCGGCGATGAGCCGCCATCCCCAAAAGCTCACTGGCGCAAGAAACGCGATCGCCGCAAGGCCGAGCATTTGCATGACGAGGTCATGCGGCCGCGGGACCGGTGCACAATCTCCTAGGCGCGCCGGGGGCCGTTGCCGCCGATCTCGTCATGCAAATGCTCG
>QHBR01000272.1 GCA_003244015.1 Hyphomicrobiales bacterium
GGGTATTTTTCGAGATGCCCTTCCGTCGTGCCTTTGACCTTCTCGAACAGCAATCGTGATAGGTCGCTGCGCCCGAGTGTCACGTAACGCCCGTCAGTCAGTTCACCGAAGACCTTGGTCCCAAAGCCAGTTACACGCTTACCTCGATCGTCAACAATCCGCATCTCACGCACGTGATAGCCGATGCGATTGATGTCCCTTGCCAAACCCATACGCTCGGCAATGTCGTATCCAAGACCCCAGAAGTCGATGACATAACCGCCAGTGCGCAGCGCAGGCGCACGCTCAATCAGAGTCGGCTCGAACCCAGCTGCTTTGAGCCAGAAGGCGAGTGTTGGTCCGGCGATCCCTGCACCCGAGATCAATACGGTCTTATGGTTCATAATAGAAAGGCTACCACCTGCGGCAGTCGAACCAAGGGTCCAGGTCGGAGTGGGGTTTGGCTCGGTTTCGCGATGTCCATCTTATGTCCGGTTAGTGTACAATTGCAGAAATGCGGAAATTGTTCCAGCCTTCACTCCGCTGCCGTCGTCTCGCGGGGATTGAGCGCGGCCTCGCCGGTTTCGAATTGAAGTTTCGCCAAGCGGGCGTAAAGGCCATCCTTGGCGACAAGGGTCTTATGGGTGCCTTCCTCGATCAACTGGCCGTTGTCGAGGACAAGAATCCGGTTGGCCCGGAGGACTGTTGCCAGCCGGTGCGCGATGACAAGGGTCGTGCGTTCCGACATCACTTTTTCGAGCGCGGACTGAACCATGACTTCGTTCTCGGAATCGAGCGCGGAAGTCGCTTCGTCGAGAAGCAGCACCGGCGCCTCCTGCAAAATCGCCCGCGCGATGGCGATCCGCTGGCGCTGCCCGCCCGACAAGGCCACGCCGCGTTCGCCGGCCAGCGTCGCATAGCCATCCGGCAAGGCGCGGATGAAATCGTCGGCGGCGGCCCGCCTCGCCGCGTCGCGCACGGCCTCAATGCTCGCGTCCGGCGCGCCATAGCGGATATTATCGGCGATCGAGGCGGCGAAGATCACCGCGTCCTGCGGCACGCTTTTGATACGCCGCCTCAGCTCCGCCGGATCGGCGCTTTTGATATCGACGCCGTCGAGCAGAATGCGGCCCGAGGCCGGATCGTAGAACCGCGAAAGGAGCTGGAACAAGGTCGTCTTGCCGGCGCCCGAAGGCCCGACGATGGCGACGGTTTCTCCGGGTGCTATCTTGAACGAGAGGCCGTGCAAGGCGGAGTCTTGCGGCCTTGCCGGATAAGCGAAATCGACACGCTCGAAGGTAATTTCGCCTCGGCCCAGCACGGGCAGCGCGGTGGCTGGAACCGGCGCAACGATCTTCGGCCGCAAGGCGAGAATCTCGGCGATCCGGCCGGCCGCGCCGCCGGTGGCGGATATTTCGCCCCACACCTGGCTCAACTCGCTCAATGCGCCCGCGGCCAAAATGGCGTAGAGCACGAACTGCGACAAAAGGCCGCCAGTCATGCGGCCAGCGAGAACGTCCCGCGCGCCAAACCAAAGCACGCCGACAATGCTCGCGAAGACGAGGAATATCACGACGATCGTGAGGCGCGCGCGGGCGGACGCAGCCGCGCGGGCGGCGGCATAGGTTTCCTCCACGGCGCCGCCAAAGCGGCGGGCGGTGGCGGGCTCGGCGCCAAAGGCCTGCATCACGCGAACGGCGGCGAGATTTTCGGCGGCATAGGCACTCGCCCCGGCGAGCGTATCTTGCGCCGTGCGGGACCGCTTGCGGACCAGGCGGCCAGAGGCGACAAGCGGCAGGACGATAATGGGAATGGCAATGAGCGCGGCGGCGGAAAGTTTTGGGCTCGTATAGACCATCAAGGCGATGGCCCCGACGAACAAGAAGAAATTACGTAGTGCGACCGCCGCCGAGGAACCGAAGGCGGACTTCATCTGGGTCGTGTCGGCGGTGAGCCTGGACATGAGCTCGCCGGTTCGCGCGGTGTCGAAAAAGGCCGCGTCGAGACGGCAAAGGTGTTTGAACACATCTGACCGGAGGTCGGCCACGACACGTTCGCCGAGCGTCGTCACGAAATAGAACCGCGATCCGGAGGCCAGCGCCAAAACTGCGGCGACGGCGACGAGGGCAAAAAAATAAGAGTCGATCAACCCCGCGCTTTCGGCCGAAAAGCCGAAATCGATCATCCGCCGGATCGCCAGCGGCACCGCCAAGGTCGCCGCCGCCGCCACTGTCACCGCGAGCAGCGCCGCGGCGATGCGCGGCTTGTAGCGCAAAAGGTATGGCGCGAGCCGCAAAAGCGCGCGCGGGGAGGGCGTTTGCTCGGGAGGAGCGGATTTCGTCATCGAGGCGGCGCGTTCGTTCATTGCCCAACTATAGCAAGATCTCTGGTTGAGACCTCCATATTATTGCCTACTCCCAAGCGGCGATTGCGTCCACTTCAGCGATGGTAAATTGATCGTGTGAAATCCGGATTATTTGTAATAACAAGCGGATTGTTGAGACCACATGATTACGTGATACTGTCGGCCCGGCGCGGCGAGTAACCCGGTTTTGGAAATTTGAGCGGAGATCGGGCGGAGTGGCAGGGGACAAGGTTCTGGTCACCGGAGCGTCGGGCTTCGTCGGGTCCGCCGTGGCGCATGCCCTGATCCGCTCCGGCTATCGCGTCCGCGCCTTGCTGCGGCCAACCAGCAAGCGAACAAATCTCGCCGGTCTCGACGTCGAGATCGTGGAAGGCGACATGCGCGAAGCGGCCTCGGTCGCGCGGGCCATGGCAGGTGCGCGTTTTCTGTTCCATGTCGCCGCCGACTATCGCCTCTGGGCCCGCAACCCGCAAGAAATCTTGTGGAACAACCGGGAGGGAACCAGACTTCTTATGCAAGCGGCACTGGCGGCGGAAGTGGAGCGCATCGTCTATACGAGCAGTGCCGCGACCATCGCGTGCACGGCGGACGGCGGACCGGCCGACGAGACAACGCGATTAAACGAAACCTGCGCGATCGGGGCCTATAAGCAAAGCAAGGTCGCCGCGGAGAAGGTCGTCGAAACGATGATCGCCCGCGATCGTTTGCCCGCCATTATCGTGCATCCGACGGCACCGATCGGACCGCGCGACCAGAAGCCGACACCGACCGGGCGGATCATCGTCGAGGCGGCGTCCGGCCGTATTCCGGGTTTTGTCGACACCGGGCTCAATCTCGTGCATGTCGACGATGTCGCAAACGGGCATCTCGCCGCCCTGCACCATGCAAAGCCCGGCGAACATTATATCCTCGGTGGCCAAAACGTGATGCTCGCGGAGTTCCTTGGCCAAATCGCGACCCTGTGCGGCCGCCGTCACCCCAGATTTCGGCTGCCGCGCCCACTGGTTTATCCCTTTGCGTTCGGGGCGGAAACCATGGCACGTGTGACGCGGCGCGAGCCTTTCCTGACAATCGACGGACTGCGCATGTCGAAACACCTTATGTTCTTTAGTTCCGCGAAGGCCGAACGCGACCTCGGCTACAAGGCGCGACCCTATCCCGAAGCTCTCAAGGAGGCCTTGGCGTGGTTTCGCGGCAATGGGCTACTGCGATGACGCCCGGCTTGCCGATGAAACCTACGAAAACGCACCGGCAAGAAAATTTTCCCGTCGCCTCCTTGCTCATCGCGCCAAAACATCGCGCCACAATTCTCGCCTATTACCATTTCGCCCGCGGGGCCGACGATGTCGCCGATAGCCCCACGCTCTCGCCGGACGCCAAGCTTGCCGGGCTCGACCTTTTCGAGGCAACATTGACCGGGCGAAGCGAGGCGGTCCAAGCCGCGCTGCCGTTGCGTGCGGCTCTCGCCGGGCGAAAGCTCTCGCCGCGGCATGCGCTCGATCTGCTGCGCGCCTTCCGGATGGATGCCGTCAAACATCGCTACGCGAATTGGCCGGAATTGATGGACTATTGCGCCTATTCGGCGGCGCCGGTCGGGCGCTTCGTACTCGATGTGCATGGCGAGAGCGACTCCACCTGGCCCGCCTCGGACGCGCTTTGCACGGCGCTGCAAATTATCAATCATTTGCAAGACTGCGGCGCCGACTATCGCGACCTCGATCGCGTCTATATTCCGCAAGATGCGTTCGCCGCGCAAGGCCTTCGGCCGGACGCGCTCGGCGCCGCGAAAGCCTCGCCGGAGCTTCGCGCGGTGTTGCAAGGCGTGGCCCGGAGGACCGCGCCGCTGGTCGAGTTGGGGTGTCGCCTTCCTGCCCAGGTCCGCGACTTCCGCCTATGTCTGGAGACCGCCGTGATCGCGCGCCTCGCTTGCAAGCTCAATGCCCTGCTGCTCGAACGCGATGCGTTGAGCGAACCGGTGCATTTGACGAAATCCGGCGCTTTCGCCTGGTCGAGCATCGGCATTGCCGATGGGCTGCGGGCGTTCATCCGGCCGCGACGTGTCGCGGCGACGCCGGCCGGTAGCGCATGAGAGGCGCGACAGGGTTGGCGCCGCCTGCCGATGCGTCCACGCGTGCGCGCGCCAGTTCCTTCAATGCCGCCATGCGTATTCTGCCGCGCCCGCGCCGCGAGGCGATGTTTGAAATCTATTCCTTCTGCCGCGCCGTGGACGACATCGCGGACGAAGCGGGGCCCCGCTTCGTCCGCAGACAAGCGCTCGCCAAATGGCGGCGCGATATCGGCGCGCTTTATACTTGCGGGAACGAACAAACGTCCGCGCCCGCAAGGTTGCGCGGTCTCGGCAACGCAATCCATGCCTTCGGCCTGCGGCGCGAGGATTTTTTCGCCGTGATCGATGGCATGGAGATGGATGTCGAGGCCGATATAAGGGCACCCGATCTCGCCACGCTCGATCTTTACTGCGACCGCGTGGCAAGCGCGGCCGGGCGCCTTTCCGCGCGGGCTTTCGGGATGCCGCAAGCAGAAGGCCGATGCCTCGCGCATCATCTTGGCCGCGCGCTCCAGCTCACCAACATTTTGCGCGATCTCGACGAGGACGCGGCCCTCGGCCGGCTCTACCTGCCACGCGAAGATCTCCGTGCCGCGGGCATCGTTGAGGCGGAGCCGCGCGCGGTTCTCGCCAATCGGGCGCTGGGCCGGGCCTGTGCTCCAGTCATCGCCCGTGCAATGGAGCATTTCGGCGAGGCGGAGCAAATCATGGCGCGGTGCCCCCGCGAGAGTGTGCGCGCGCCAAGAATCATGGCGGACGTCTACCGGGCCATTCTCGCCGGTTTGGAAAGGCGCGGTTTCGCCGCCCCGCGCCAAAAGATTCGCGCGCCCCGCCATCGCGTCATCCTGGCGCTTTTGCGTTATGGTCTCCTTTAATGAATAAACTCGCCGTCCATGTCGTCGGCGCGGGGCTTGCCGGGCTCGCCACGGCGGTGCGCCTTGCGGGAGGGCCCCGCGAAATCGTGCTGCACGAGGCCGCGCGGCAGGCCGGCGGGCGCTGCCGGTCATTTTACGACCCGGCGCTCGGGCTCATGATCGACAATGGCAATCATTTGCTTTTGTCCGGGAATCACGATGCGCGAAAATTCTTGACGGCGATTGGAAGCGAGGACCAATTGGCTGGGCCGCCGGAAGCCGAGTTTGCTTTCGTCGATCTCGCAACCAAGGAACGCTGGCGTTTACGCCCGAACGCAGGGCGGCTTCCCTGGTGGATTTTCTCGTCGCTCCGGCGGGTGCCGGGCACGGGCCCGTTCGATTATATTGGCCTCCGGCGGCTTCTTGTTCCCGGCAAGGACGCGCCGGTCGGCACGGTCATGCGCTGCGACGGATTGCTTTACGAGCGGCTGTGGCGGCCGTTTTTTCTCGCTGCCTTGAATACCGAGCCTGCCGAAGCTTCATCCCGCCTCGCCGCCGCCGTGGTGCTTGAAACGCTCGCCAGGGGGGGCCGCGCCTGCCGCCCTCTCGTCGCCGCGCCAGGCCTCTCCGCTGCGTTCATCGCGCCCGCGCTCGATTATCTCGACAAGCGCGGGGTAACGATCCGGTTCGACCATAGGCTGCGGCGGATAGAGTTTGCCAACGGCCAAGCCGCCGCCCTCGATTTCGGCGACAATACGGTGCAACTCGACGCGGCGGACAAAGTCGTTCTCGCGGTTCCGCCCTATGCCGCGCGGGGCCTCGTGCCGGGCTTGCAATCGCCCGAGGATTATCGCGCGATCGTAAATGCCCATTTCAAAATCGCCCCGCCAAAAAACTGCCCCGCTATTTTGGGC
Organism: Hyphomicrobiales bacterium; assembly: GCA_003244015.1. Classification (GTDB taxonomy): domain Bacteria; phylum Pseudomonadota; class Alphaproteobacteria; order Rhizobiales; family Beijerinckiaceae; genus Methylocapsa. The sequence continues at coordinate 6,181 of QHBR01000272.1, forward strand.
ATCGTCAACGGGACTATCGAATGGCTGTTTGCGTTTCCGGGCAGGTTAGCGGTCACGATCAGCGACGCCGACCGCCTCCTCGACGTCGCGCGCGAAGAACTCGCCGAACGCATTTGGGCCGAAGTCGCGGAGGTGACACGGATTGAAAAGCCGCTTCCACCATGGCAGATCATCAAGGAAAAGCGGGCGACGTTCGCCGCGACGGTTGCCGAGAACGCGCGCCGGCCCGGCACTGGGACGGCTTATGCCAATCTGGTGCTCGCGGGAGATTGGACCGCGACGGGACTGCCCGCGACGATCGAAGGGGCGATCCGGTCCGGCCATCGCGCGGCGGATCTGATCGCGGCATCTCGCTTACGACAAGGGGCGGCCTGAATGGAAAAGATGGACGGCTTAATGGAACGCGCCGCCACAGCAGGCCCAGCCCTCGCCGAAATCGAAGCGGCGGTTTGCCTTGCAACGCAAGCGCTGTTGGCCGCGCAGCGCGAGGATGGGCATTTCGTCTTCGAGCTGGAGGCGGATGTTTCGATCCCGGCGGAATATATTCTTTTTAAGCATTATCTCGGCGAGCCGGCCGATGCCGGGCTCGAAGCTAAGATCGCGGCTTATCTCAGGCGCAAACAGGCGGCGCATGACGGTTGGCCGCTGTTCACCGATGGCGCCTTCAATATCAGCAGCAGCGTCAAGGCCTATTTCGCGCTGAAGGCGGCTGGCGATCCGCCCGAGGCGGACCATATGCGGCGCGCCCGCGCGGCGATCCTCGCGCAGGGCGGGGCGGCGAACACGAATGTTTTCACGCGCGCGCTTCTGGCGCTGTTCGGCGCGCTGCCGCGGCGCGGCGTGCCGGTCATGCCGGTCGAGATCATGCTTTTGCCGCGCTGGTTTCCCTTCCATGTAACCAAAATCTCCTACTGGAGCCGCACGGTTCTCACTCCGCTCATGGTTGTGTTAGCCTTGAAGCCGCGGGTGAGGAATCCGCGCAATGTCACGATCGGCGAACTCTTCGTCGAGCCGCCGGACGAGGTTCGGCATTGGCCCGGCGGGCCGCATCAAAAATTTCCTTGGACCGCGCTTTTTGCCGGAGTGGACAAGGTTTTGCGCTGGTCGGAGCCGTATTTTCCAAAAACCTTACGCCGGCGCGCGATCGGCAAGGCGGTCGCCTTCGTTGAGGAGCGATTGAACGGCGAGGATGGGCTCGGCGCGATCTTTCCGGCGATGGCCTATTCGGCGCTGATGTTCGACGCCCTGGGCTACCCGAGGCAAGACCCGAGTATGGTCCAGGTCCTGAATGCGATCGACAAGCTGCTCGTCGTCCGCGAAGACGAGGCTTATTGCCAGCCTTGCGTCTCCCCGGTGTGGGACACCGCGCTTGCCTGCCACGCGCTGATGGAAGCTGGCGGGGTAGCCATGGCGGCGCGTGTTCGCGCCGCGCTTGCCTGGCTCGAACCCCTGCAAGTCACCGGTGTCGCGGGCGATTGGGCTGCGCAAAAACCCCATGTCCGGCCGGGCGGGTGGGCGTTTCAATATGCCAACGCCTATTATCCCGACGTCGACGATACCGCTGTCGTGGCGATGGCGATGGACCGCGCGGCGGGCCACGCAGCGGAGTACAAGGAGGCAGTAGCGCGCGCGCGCGAATGGATCGAAGGCCTGCAAAGCGCCGATGGCGGCTGGGGCGCCTTCGATTCCGACAATGACAGGGAGTATTTGAATTACATCCCTTTCGCCGATCAAGGCGCGTTGCTCGATCCGCCGACCGCGGATGTGACGGCGCGCTGTCTTTCCATGTTGGGCCAACTCGGCGAGACTCTTGCCGGCAATCCCGCGGTCGCGCGCGGCGTCGAATATCTTCTCCGTAGCCAGGAGAAGGATGGCAGCTGGTTCGGCCGCTGGGGGATGAACTACATCTACGGAACCTGGTCGGTGCTTTGCGCGTTTAGTGCCGTCAACCGCGATCCGCGAAGCGCGGAGGTGCAACAAGCCGTCGCCTTTCTTAAAAGCATCCAGAACACGGACGGCGGCTGGGGCGAAGGGGGCGAGAGTTACGCGATGGATTATGCTGGCTACCGTCCGGCGCCGAGCACGCCGTCGCAGACGTCATGGGCATTGCTTGGGCTGATGGCCGCCGGTATGGTAGATGAGTCAGCGGTCACATTGGGGATAGGCTATCTTGCACGGACCCAGGCGGAGGATGGATTTTGGACGGAAAAGCGTTTTACCGCGACCGGCTTTCCCCGGGTCTTTTTTCTGCGCTATCATGGCTATTCGAAATATTTTCCGCTGTGGGCGATGGCGCGCTACCGCAATCTGAAGGAAGGCAACCCGCAACCGGTCCGCATGGGGATGTAAACGGCTCGCCCGTCATCGCCGTTACCGGCCTCAAGGCGGAAGCAAGAATTGCCGCCGGTCCGAGAATCCTTACCGTCTCGGGCACCGGCGATGCCTTGGGTCTCGAACGTGCCTTGAAAGTGGCGATCGCGAAGCAGGCTTCGGCGATCATCAGCTTTGGCGTCGCGGGCGGTTTGGCGCCGGGACTTGCTGCGGGCTCGAAGCTTGTCGCGCGTGCAATCGTCGCCGAAGACGGCGCGCGCTATTATGGCGATCCGGTTTGGTCGAAACGGCTTGCGTGTGCGCTAGGCGGCGCGACGATCGCCGACATCGCCGGGGTCGATGCTCCAGTGGCCGGGTGCGCTGAAAAGCGCGCCCTGCATAGCAAGACCGGCGCCTATGTTGCCGATACGGAATCCCACATTGCCGCTCGCGTCGCCGCCGCCCATGGGCTGCCTTTTGCCGCTTTTCGCGTCGTGGCCGACCCGGCGGACCGGCAATTGCCGCATGCCGCTCTCGTTGCGATGAAACCGGACGGTTCAATTGCGCTCGGCGCGATCGCCGGCTCGATTTTGCGAGATCCGCGCCAGGTCCCGCAATTGCTGCGGATCGCCCTTGATGCGCGCGCGGCCTTCGCGGCACTATTGCGCGGCCGAAAGCTGCTTGCCGGGCCTTTCGGTTTCACGGATTTCGCTGAGTTTTTGCTCGACCTGCCGGCTGAAGACGTAATCGGCGGCCCGCTGCAGGTCTAGCGGAATATCGGGCGCCATCGGACCCTCGACGCGAATGCCGCGCATGGTGACGCCAAGAGCCCGCAAAGGATGGTTGAAGGCATCTTCCACGGCGGTCGCCTCGAAGCCGCAATGGACCATGCAGTCGGCGCATTTTTCGTAATTGCCGGTGCCATAGGAGTCCCAGTTGGTTTCCTCCATCAGCTCCTTGAAACGGGCCGCGTAGCCTTCGCCGAGCAGATAGCAGGGCCGCTGCCAGCCAAACACGGTGCGGGTGGGATTGCCCCACGGCGTGCACTTGTAGGTTCGATTGCCGGCGAGAAAGTCGAGGAACAGCTTTGATTGGAAGAAGGGCCACGCCTTGCCGCCCCTGTTGCGCGCGAAAATTTGCCGGAATAGAGTCTTGGTTTTCTCGCGATTGAGAAAATGCTGCTGGTCGGGCGCGCGTTCATAGGCGTAGCCAGGCGATACGGTGATGCCCTCGATGTTGAGCGCCGCCACGCTATCGAAAAACGCGGCGACCCGGGCGGGTTCGGCATTGTTGAACAGCGTGCAATTGACGGTAACGCGAAAGCCGCGCTCCTTGGCGAGCTTCAAGGCCTCGAGGGCGCGGTCGTAGACCCCGGCCTGACAGACCGAACGGTCATGCATTTCCGCGTCGCCATCGAGGTGAATCGACCAGTTGAAGTAGCGGTCAGGCGTGTAGCGGTCGAGGTTTTTTGCAAGAAGAAGCGCGTTGGTGCAGACGGTCACGAATTTGCGTCTGGCGATCGCGCCCTTCACAATCTGGGGAAGATCCTTATGCAGCAAGGGCTCGCCGCCCGCGATCACGACGACCGGCGCGCCGCATTCGTCGATCGCCGCGAGGCAGTCGGCGAGCGGTAGGCGCTGGTTTAGTATCTTGTCTGGATAATCGATCTTGCCGCAGCCCGCGCAAGCGAGATTGCAGCGGAACAATGGTTCGAGCATCAAGACGAGCGGAAAGCGCTTGCGCCCCGCTAGGCGCTGGCGCACCACATAGGCGCCGATTTGAGCCATTTGCCGAATCGGTATTCCCAAAGCATGCTCCTAAAAATTTGGCGCCATTCGCCAGTCAGGCCATGCGGGGATCAATCGTTCCGTTCGGCCGGAAGTTTGAAGCTTATATCTTTCGCGGCTCCAGGCAAGGTTGTCAATTCGCTGGGCCGAGGGTAGTGTCCTAATTTGATGGCGGGGCGCTCCTAACCGGATTGGCTGGGGTTCGTCTGAAGCACCAACGGGGAACACTGGCGCATCCCAATCAGGTCCAAAGCCTCGATTCGAAGTCATCCCATTTGGGAATTTGATGAGGAAGGATAAGATAGTGACGCCGATAGCGATGCATGCAACGACCGCTATAATTCCCCGCATAATTTCCCCGCGACTAGGCCATCTCATCTGGTAGCGCTCCGATGTTCGGCGATGATGGCCTCCCTTATAATTAATCTCTCTTGTTGCACGTATCGCTCCCCTTGGCTATGAACTTTCGCAACCCCTGGCGAGGCTGTCAATTTCATCGCCGAGGGTAGTGTCCTAATTTGGGCGATTATCCGGGGCTTGACTTTT
>QHBR01000085.1 GCA_003244015.1 Hyphomicrobiales bacterium
TATTTTTCGAGATGCCCTTTAGCCGCCACCCTAGCAATAGGCGGTTCCTCGCCCGGATCGGCGCATCAAGTAGTCGTCGGCAAGTTGAAGATCGGCCATCCCTGGGTTCGCGAGCGGCGGAAGGGGCGCCTGGCACATATTCCTGCATTATTGAAATTCAGAATGACGGGGATGAGCCGGAACGTCTTCTAGGCGCCACCATCGAGGGTGCGGGAACCGGCGTGTTGTATAAATTGACTGAGAAAGACGGCCATTTCACGTCGCGGCCCTTCGAAGAAGGTCTCGTCATACAGCCGCATGGGAGCATCGAACTGCCGCCGACCGCATACCAATTCAAATTTGGCAAGATCACAAAGGCTTTAGTGGCGGACACAATGGTCAATGGGACTCTCGTGTTCGAGAAGCTGCACAGCGTGCCGGTCGAATTCGTGGTCGAAGAGGATGACACGGCGCCAAAGGAAGCCCCGCCTTTGGCCGAGGACGGCAGGCACTAGATGTGGAGCCTCAACAATTTGTCCTCGAAGAGGCCGAGGCGGCTGATGGGCGGGTTCGATTTTGGGCTGCGGTGCGGGCGATGCCAATTATTTTGCTGTGTCCAAATCGGCAGCGCGGCGGCTCTTTGATCCGGGGTTTGATAATCGTCCATTCCTCGAATGGAAGATTCGATGTGACGATGAGCACTTTGACGGCTACGCCGGGAGTTTCGGGAGAGCCGCTTGTCGCGCGCCTCCATCGATTGATGAACGAGACCGGCCGCCGTGAAGAAGGCGACCACGAAGCCGCCCTGACAGGCCGCGAGTCCGAGCGCGAGACTTTTGTTGCGCGTTTCGCCGCGCCGCCGTGATTCGATGACGCTATTGACAGTCGAAGTCCACGAACGTGACAACGCCACCTCGACGGTAGGGCGGTGGCGTGCAAATCCCCAGATTTTCTTGACCTTTCGGAGTTTTTGAGCAAGCACAGTATCGCTGACGGTCAGTTCCAGTAGCGCATGGGTTGGTTCGGCCCGTCGAAGCTAATACCAGATCTCTCTGACGAGAACCTATGCCGAAGGCCGTCATTGTGAGCGAAGCGAAGCAATCCAGTCCCCTTCCGGCGCTTCTGGATTGCTTCGTCGCTTCGCTCCTCGCAATGACGCCCCTCACCATGAGTCGTCATCCACGAGACTTGGTATACGGATCTACCTGTGGCTTTATGCAGATGCTGAAGGCTGCGAATCACGAAAACCATCGCAAAACAGCGGCCGACGTTAACGCCGTGACCCCAAGGACCGTTAGGCTGCGCCACGTTGCAACGCCCGGCCCGGCGGCGTCGCGCCGCAGAAAATGAACCGTAAGCAGGATCACCGCAAGCGCCGCGCAAGCAATTTTCACGCAGAGCGCAGCCAAGGCGAGGTGGTGGATCTGGGGAAGCTCGCCTTCCTGGAAATAGCTTACCGTCCCGAAGCCGGCGCCGCTCAAAGCTTGCGCGATCCAAGCAAGCAAGGTGAGCCAGGCGATCTTGCGCAGGGTCAGCTCCGCCGGTCCGAACCAAACGGCCGCGATTGGAAGCCTGGTAACCGCGGCGGCGCCGAAATTATGGGCGAGTTGCACGCTAGCATAGAGGATGCTTTCGTTCCATCCCGCGTCTATTGCACCGTCACAGTGATGCAGGCCTGCGCGCCAATCGGGGTATGGTTCTTGTTGACCGGGCTGACACAGACCTTCCGGCTGCCAGGCTTCAGCGGTCCAGCTTAAAACTGCCCTTGAGCTTATGAGCCATCGCGGCCTCGTCGCCGTCGACGAATAAGTGGACGTGATCCACCTTTGGGGCGGCTTTTTTCATATTCCACCTTATAAGTGTGTTTTGCCTCCAATTTTGTTCCGTTGGCCGGCGAAAGGATGGTCGCGAAGCTGTCTTCAGCCGCCGCCGGCAAAATGCAAAGTTGGGTTACGAAAAGAAAAGAGATGCAGAGTCTGTGGGCGATGCGTGTCATTGTGTTTCCTTTCATGCCGATCCGGCAAAAAGTGATTGTTTAACGGTCCATGCCCCTCAAACACGCCGGGCTCTGCGTGCCGTGAACCCGGCGGGCCACGGTTTGGCGAACCGTGCTCATAGCGCGACAATAAGCGAAAAACCGGACATCATGCACTAAATAACTATCGGCATCCCCTTGCATTATGCGTCTTTGTCCTATACTGTCCAGGACAAAGGGTAACACGGCAAGACAGCCATATTCTGTTACCCTCTGAGGCTTCGGGTAACGCAGATGGCAAAGGCACTCACACAGTTTGCGATCGATAATCTTATCGCCGGGCCGGCCCGACGGGAAGTCCCGGACGGGCACACGCGCGGGTTGTTCCTGATCATCCAGCCAAGTGGCGCAAAGAGTTGGGCGTTGCGGTACAGGGTCAATGGGCTGCCCAGAAAATACACTCTCGGCCCGCATCCCGCCATCGGGCTCGGCGTGGCGCGCAGGATGGCGCAGGAGGCCTTAGGCAGCATTGCGCGAGGCGAAGATCCTGCCGCGCAAAAGCGGGCTAGGCGCGCAACCGCAAAGGCCGGAAAGCGCCCAGCAAGCGACCTTGTTGAAAAGGTCATCGACGATTTCATCGCCCTTTACGCCAAGCCAAATACGCGGGATTGGCGCGAGACCGAACGCCTCTTGAAACAATTCTCCGTCGCCTGGAGAGGCCGCCGGCTGGCTGAAATCGATAAGCCGGACATTCATCGCGTGCTGGACGCGATCGTTGCCAGAGGCGCGCCCGTCCAGGCAAACCGCGCCTTCGCGCAACTTCGCAAAATGTGCCGGTGGGCTTGCTCACGCGGGATCATTGACCGCAGTCCGTGCGAAGGCATTGCCCGGCCATCCGCGGAAGTAAGCCGCGACCGCGTCTTGAACCTCGATGAATTGCGGCCAGTATGGCGCGCGGCCGATAATCTCGGCTTCCCCTTCGGGCCGATTGTCAAACTCCTCGTCTTGACCGGGCAAAGGCGGTCCGAAATCGGCGGAATGGAGTGGGGCGAGATCGACCTCTCCCGGGCGATCTGGACGATCCCGGCGGCGCGTTCCAAGAACAGGCGCCAGCATGTTTTGCCGCTCTCGCCGCAGGTCGTTGAGATCATCGAGAGCTTGCCGAGGTTCTCGGGCTCGAAGTTTGTTTTCGGCCCCGGCGAGACCGCTCCGTCCGGGTTCTCGCACGCCAAGACGCGCCTCGACGCGCTTATCGCCAAGATGAACGGCGGCGAGCCCGTTCCGCCTTGGGTGCTGCACGATCTTCGCCGCTCGGCCGCCAGCGGGTTTGCCGGGCTGGGCGTCAACCTTCCAGTGATCGATCGGTGTCTGAACCATGTCTGCGGTTCGTTCGCCGGCATCGTTGGGGTTTATCAGCGGTTCAATTACGCGGACGAGATGCGCGCCGCGATGGAGAGGTGGGGGCGGCATGTTGAGGCGCTGGCGAGCGGCGCGCCGACGAACGTCGTCGAATTGAAGCTGGGGGCGTGACGACGGCCACCAAACGCAAGCCAGGCGCAGTTATTGGGCGGCCGCGATGGTCGGCCACCGACGACCCCGAGAGTATTCACGTTCAGGTATTCACGCAGGCGCTCATTGATCAGGCCAGGCGGACCGGCGTGAGCGAATCTCGCGTTATCGGAACAGTGATCGGTCTTCTTCGTGGTCGCCCGGATGGAAAGCCAGAAAATATCGATGCGATGTTGAAGGGACTGCCGTTCCAGGTCGTCAAGGATAAAGACCGGAGCGATATCGACGAACTCGCCAGCGAGTGGCGGAAACGGAACGTTTTCCGGCCTGACCACGACAATTTGGCGAGAGAGCTGCGGCGCCGGCGATCCCACGCGGCCATGGACGCGAGAGGCTGGTGGTTCTCTTTGATGCGGATAGCCTGGACGGCATGCCTTCAGGGCTGCTACGGCGATTACGCCGAATGGCTAACCGAATCGGTCAGCGAGGGCGATTATTTCCGTCACCGGATGCAGCCGGTCCTGGCCTTTACGGTGGCCTTGCGGGGCGAGGGGCTCAAGGAAGCGCAATTGCCGCGTGAGTTGATGCTCCTAGTTTTGGCGATGTACCCGGACTTGACCGGCTTGTAATTTCATGCTATGGTCTTTCCAGAAACGGAGAGATCGTCGTCATGGCCAGAGCAAAACAAGCCCCGCAAATCCACCAAATGACTATTGTCCAATTCGAGGCAATGTTCCCAGATGAAAATGCGTGCTGCGCTTACCTTGTCGGCAAGCGGTGGCCAGATGGTGTCCGCTGCCCTCGGTGCGGAGCGCAGAAGGTTTATCCAGTCTCGACAAAGCCGTGGCATTGGCAATGTTACGCATGCGCGCCTGAGAGCTATCGCTTTTCGCATATTTCCGGAACGATCTTCGAGAACACCAATAAGCCGCTCCGGGACTGGTATCGCGTCATTCATTTGATGTTGACTAGCAAGAAGGGCATGAGCGCTCGGCAGATTTGGCGTTATATGGGGTTTGGCTCGCTCAAAACCGCTTGGTATATGTGTCACCGTGTCCGCGTCGCGCTCATGGAGGATATTGGAAAGCTCGGCGGAATTGTCGAAGTCGATGAAACTTTCGTCGGCGGCTTGGCCAAAAACCGGCATTGGGATAAACGCGGCGGCGGTGGCGGAACAGGTGGTATCGGTTCCGGCAAGACGCCTATCGTCGGCGCGGTCAGCCGCAAGGGCAATGTGGTCGCGCGCGTGGTCGCGAACGTGCAAGCCAAGACGCTTGAGGCCTTCGTTCGGGAGGCCGTTCGCACAAAGTTAGTTTGCTCTGCACCGATCAGTGGACCGGCTACAAACACCTCACTGACTACCCGCACGCTACCATTGATCACGCCAGGGGCCAATACGTCATCGGCGCAATCCATACCCAAACTATCGAGGGTTTTTGGTCGATCTTCAAGCGCGGCGTTGTCGGCACATTCCACAAAATGAGCCGTAAATATATGCCGCTCTATGTTGCCGAGTTCCAATTCCGCTATAACAATCGAGAGAACGCGGACATCTTCGGAACGGCGGGCAAGGGATGCTGAAATCATTACGCGCCCTAATCGAACAACATTGGTTCTGCCTGATAGTCAAATTGAAATATCCTCTCCGCTGGATGAACATCATCGGCGCTTGCTGTTAGTTTTATTGGGCCATAAGCCCATGCAGACGGTCCTGCCAGCATTCCAGGCTGTAATTTGGGAATTGGCCACCTAACAACTGCGATCAGTTCCGAGCATCCAGGCTTCAAATCACAAGATATGTTTTTGATCTTGTCGAAGGTCGTATCGACTGGCCTTACAGGAAGGTGGCCAATATGCTCAATTGTAACTGACACATTTCTAAGGGTCTCGGATGAATTGTTTTTAATATCAGCGCGATATTCCAAGAATACGCCTGGTTTTTGATTTCCATTCTCGTCTCTTGGCGACTCCATCGACCAAAATCGGCGCGCGGGATTGTTCGGGTCGAAGATGATTTCGAGAGGACCATCCGCTTTTTTCTGCCGTTTGGCTTGTCTAGATTCCCAAACATTCGCGCCATGTCCCGCAAGTGCGAAAAATCCGAGAGCAATGAGACCAATCATGTATGCGGGTAAATATCCTTGTAAATGTCCTAGCATGGCGAGAATGCTGCCAAGGGACGTACAAACAAAAACGAATGCCGCTTTGATCGGCTGATCCAAGCCAACCCACGCGAGAATTTCCCAGATAAATTTAGAGTGCCGCTTTCAAGAAGTCGCTTAAATTTCTGCCCCATGCTCCGGACTCTACGTTTGCTTTCACTACCTGCCAATTATAATTGGCAGCGGCATGCCGGTCAAGTCCGGGTACATCGCCCTAGTTTTGTCCCCGCCGAAAAGGCTACCCAAGCCGTCGCCCGACTTTATTCCCCGCGACAAACCCCGACAACTCAGCGTGCTGCTGCCTAAAAAATAAGCAACGGGCATCTCGAAAAATACCCCTTCCGCGCGGCCAGCAAATCAGATTCAAAGAATCTCTTTGAATTTGACCAATGGGAGCGGTGCGATGGGGCAAT
>QHBR01000290.1 GCA_003244015.1 Hyphomicrobiales bacterium
GACCCCGGTAAAATATCCGGCGTCTTCAACAAGACGACTCGGTGCGCCATCGCCGATTGGCAGAAGGGCCACGACCTGCAGCGGATATTTTACCGGGGTCAAATTGCATCACCAGCAGTCTTTCCTGAATTTCCCTGCGCTTCTCCCGAGTTAGGAGAAGAGAGTCTTCAGTTTGCTGCGTGCCGGTCTCAGCTTTCAGAGCTTCGGATGAAACGACCGGGGCGCCGTTTTCCGGTGGGACGACGGAATTTGGCGCACACCGAGCCTGGCAATTCGGTTCTTCGCCATGCGGGCATAGACGCCGCTAGGATAGGCATCGAGATAGGCCTGATAGTCTTCGCGGGAGTTGGCATGTTCGGCCGAATCCCAAAGCCGGTTTCCTGGGTGATGGCAGGCGTCACCGAAGCCGCCTCGTGCCACGTCTGGGGCAGAGGCGCCATTTGTGGATGAGGCAGAGGCGCCACTTGCGGATTTAGAACGAATTCGCCGATGATCGACGTATTGACCCACAGCATCTGCTTATTCTTTGTCTCGCTCCAGACTTCCGCACGCACCCGGTTCATGACTATATCGATCGAGACGCCCGCATCTTCAAGATGATTCAGCAAGGCTTTGGTGAACGGGCTGTTCTTGCCAGGTTTCCCATCCAGCGCCACGCTTTTCGGGTCACTAGCAAAAGCAAGCAAAGTGCCTTTGGCGTTCGCTATCGACCCGGCTCAAGCCGCGATCGCCAATCGCCGCTCGGGTTTTCGCGCGGGCGAGTTCGACGGCGAAAGGATTATCGCGGCAGGCATCGAGTATAACAAATGTTGACCGTTTCCTCGCGCTTCATCTGCTTGAGCACGAGCGAGAGACTGATTGCGTTTAGATCGAGATCGGTTGGGCTTTTCAATGCAAGATCGACTGGCAGAAGGTAGTTTTCTTCATCGACCGAAACGCCATGGCCGGCATAATAGACAACAGCTGCTTTAGAATCAGAGATGGCAGAAGAAAATTCGGCGATCTTCTGCCGCATTTGGGTAATCGTTAGATCATACCCGTCGATCACTTCGAAGCCAAGCCGCCGGAAGGCTGCGGCTACGGCTTTCGCGTCGACTGGCGGATTTGGGAGCGCACGAGCCACTTTGTAGCCACCGTTACCGATGACGAGCGCTACTCGCTTCTCCACGTCCGCCGCCGCGGGACGCAAGGGCAAAACCAAAACTGATGCTAGAAGCAGCATCAAGGAAAGCATTGAAATCGTTCGAGGAAAAAAATGCATAGTCTCCCCGTCACCAAAGTTCAATATAATCGCTATCGACCGTGCTGAAAACCCATCGTCTTGGAGCAATGCCGCGCCTTGACCTAGGTCGATGCTACGGCGGAAATTCGCGAATGTCCAGAGCGTGTCTGAAAATTTTTTTCGTCTTCGAAAACTTTGAGAACGTGCTTTTTCGTGGTCGATACGGCTTCAGATACGTCCATTGCCTTCTCCAGATGAGCAGCCTTTTGCAGCATCCGCATCCGCGCTCAAGAGGCGCCAAATACACGTGCCGTACTCGCGGCCAAATGCGGATTTTGCGCGGCTAAGGCTACCACGTTTACGAACTTAGCATGAGCCTTCGTCATTGCAATTGACATCCCGGCAATTGACATCACGGCCTCTCCTTGCAACGAAGCACCGGCATGAACCATCAAGATCCGGTCGCCTCGCGGCGGACGTTTGCGATTATTTCCCACCCCGACGCGGGCAAGACGACGCTCACCGAAAAGCTCCTGCTTTCCGGCGGCGCGATTCAGCTTGCGGGCGAGGTTCGCGCCAAGGCGAACCGGCGCCAGACCCGCTCGGACTGGATGGGGATCGAACGCGAGCGCGGGATCTCGGTCGTCACCTCGGTCATGACCTTCGAATATGGCGGTTGCGTCTTTAATCTCCTCGATACGCCGGGCCACGAGGATTTCTCGGAAGATACCTATCGCACGCTGACCGCCGTCGATGCCGCGATCATGGTGATCGATGCCGCGAAAGGCATCGAGGCGCAGACCCGCAAATTGTTCGAGGTCTGCCGCCTGCGCGATATTCCAATCCTGACGTTCATCAACAAGCTCGACCGCGAAACGCGGGACTTCTTCGATCTCCTCGACGAAATCGAACAGTCGCTCGCGCTCGATGCCGCCCCTATCACCTGGCCGCTGGGGCGCGGCCGCGCCTTCGCGGGCACGTTCGACTTGCGGCGCAATCTCGTGCGCCTGCTCGACCGCGACGGCGCTCCCGTGCCTGTTTCCGGGCTAAACGATCGCTTCATTGCCGGCCTCTTGAACGAAGCGGATTTCGCCAAGGCCCGCGACGAGATCGATCTCGCGCGGGCGGGCTTGAAAGCGTTCGACCTTAAGCCGTTTCGGCAAGGGCATTTGACGCCCGTCCTGTTCGGCAGCGCCTTGCGCAATTTTGGGGTGCGCGACTTGATCGACGCGCTGATAGATTTCGCGCCGCCGCCGCACGGGCTTCAGGCGGCTTCGCGAACCGTCGACGCACGCGAAGAAAAAATGACCGGCTTCGTGTTCAAGATCCAGGCAAACATGGATCCCAATCATCGCGACCGGATCGCTTTTCTGCGCGTTTGTTCGGGCAAATTAACGCGAGGCATGAAGGCCAAGCTCGTCCGCACGGGCAAAAATATCGCGCTCAACGCGCCGCAATTCTTCTTCGCGCAGAACCGGCAACTGGCAAACGAAGCATATGCGGGCGATGTCGTCGGTATTCCAAACCACGGGACTTTGCGCATCGGCGACACCTTGACGGAAGGCGAGGATCTCGTCTTTCGCGGGATCCCGAGCTTCGCCCCCGAGATCCTTCGCCGGGTCATGACCGGCGATGCCATGAAGGCGAAGAAGCTGCGCGAGGCTCTGGGCCAAATGGCCGAGGAAGGCGTTGTCCAGCTCTTTTTGCCGAACGACGGATCGGGCATGATTGCTGGCGTCGTCGGCGCCTTGCAGCTCGATGTCCTCGCCGGGCGGCTTCAAGCTGAATATGGATTGCGCGTGACTTTCGAGACAAGCCGGTCCGAATTCGCGCGCTGGATTGGCGCGAAAAATCCCGCCGAACGCGACGGATTCATTCACGCGCACCCGGCGTCGATGGCGCGCGATCTCGACGGCGCGCCGGTCTTCCTCGCCGCCTCGGCCTTTGACCTCAAATACGAGCAGGACAAGTGGCCGGGGATCGGCTTCTCGGACATCAAGGATAACTAGCGCGATCTCATCTGATCGTTTTCAAGCATCCGCGCTGTTGCAGACTAAACCTGGTGATCGGCAATCTGACTTGAATCCGTGAACGGACACCGCTGGCGCGCCGCCCCTTAACCTTTGGTGGATTGATCCATGAGGCGCGGAAAAGATGTCCCTGCTACGTTTTTTTTGGCGTATCTGTGAGGACCCACCGCCCATAAAAAAAAGCCGCAGCCAAAGCGGCAACCGCCACAACGCCGCCAAGAGGTGTCCCAACCCAACTCGCAATCTCAAGAAGCTCACCCATAACTTTAACACTCCTTTATTCGTTGATTAGCCGTCGGGATTGATTTTCTTCGGGGCTGGACGGCGAAAGCGCCGAATGTCATCGCTGACAATATGGTGCAATAGCGACACATGCGCAAGGAAAATGTTCAACGCTAACATCACCTATCGGTGAAGGATTGAGCCGTGATCCGAGGCTGCTTGAAGTTACCGCGTGTGGCAGTTACGCCATAATACCGCTGATTTGCCAAGATTGGACGCCGCGCGGCGGCCCATGTACCCCGAAATCGACAGCGAAAGTCAAACCGCAAAACCGCAATCGCAGCGGTCCCGGCCTGGCGCTGCGACGCCGCTCGAAACCCCGGCGAATTTACCCGCCTTACATGGCCGGCGCCGAGGCAAGAAGCTCTGCGCTCATCATGCCTTGCTTTTGCGCACGGTTTTGCCGTGTCTCAGCTTCGATGCAACGCGGCCCATACCCGATCCCGCCTGCCTATTTCCCGATAGGCCATCCGCGCTTTGGCTCGAAATCGGCTTTGGCGGCGGCGAGCATCTCGCCACCCAGGCGCATGCGCATCCCGATATTGGCTATATCGGCTGCGAGGCGTTTTTGAACGGCATCGCCAAGGCCTTGGCGCTCATCGAAGCGGGTCGGTTGCGCAATGTGCGCCTCTACAATGGCGAAGCCCGGGCGGTGATCGAAGCGCTGCCAGGGGAGGCCTTGGACGGCGCCTATCTGCTTTATCCCGACCCTTGGCCAAAGCGGCGCCACCACAGGCGCCGGTTCCTGTCCGGCGAAATGCTGACCCGGCTCGCGCGGGTCTTGCGTCCGGGCGCGGAGCTTCGCTTCGCAACCGATATCGACGGCAACACGGGCTGGAGCTTGGCGCGTGTCTTGCGCTCGCCCGATTTTGTCTGGGTGCCTGCTGGCCCCAGGGATTGGCAAACGCCCTGGGACGGATGGACCGGCACGAGATACGAAGCGAAAGCGCTTCGCGGCGGGCGAAGGCCTGTGTATCTCACCCTCCTTCGCAAATAACGCTCGTTCGCTCGAATCGAACCTGATTACGTTCCGAAGTGTTTACTTCGCACGGTTACTCTCGCAGTTCAGCAGAAAGCCTTCAAATATACCTGAGCTATGCATTTGTGCCACAAAATGAGGCTTGATAGGATTGCTTGCCTGGTCTTTGATAAGTATCAACAATTAACAATTGTCGCGGCATAGCTAGCCGCGTCATCCAGGACGTTGCGTGGCCATCCTGTTAATCTGGAGCGTCCTTCTGGGAGCGATTCTCGGGCGGTTTTTCAAGGTTTTGGTTCTAGTCCCGGCGTGCACGCTCGTCCTCGCCGCGGTTCTCGTCAGATCCGCTGCCGTCGAGCACGGCCTGCTGCACCCGCTTCTTGAATTCGCCGTGCTAAACGCAACTCTCCAAATCGGCTACGTCTCCGGCGCGCTTTCCTTTTTCATTCCCAGAGTGTCGCAACGCCAAGGAAAACCCGCACGCGCGCGTCCTCTGCTGCGCCAATAGCGGCGACACGGCACCAATAGATAAATGCGTCCAGATTTGCTAAGCTTCCTTTATCGCTTTCGTGCCTTTTTGGACAGATGGAATTGCGTCGGCCTAGCGGAATTGTAGCCGCCTTGCCCCTTACCGGCTTGCTGCCGAAGGCGCCGGATCGCCAGCATCCGGGAGCGGCCCCGAAGTGGCGCCCCGTCCCTTTGCCGGCCGGATTGGCGTTTCTCGCCGCCTATGGTGCGAGCCCGGCGCTTTTGCTCCTCGCGGCCGCGGAGGCCACGCCGGCAAGCCATCGCGCCGGAGGCCGCCTTGTCTCGCACATCACCTCGGCGCGGCCTTTATCGACGGAGAGGTGGCGTTAGGCGACGGCGCGCGCTATCCGCACGCGATCCATGCGGGCCTCGCGCCGCTCGATGGCGACGCCGGCCCAGGGTGGCTCGCCGCGCCGCGCGGTCGTTTGCTCGCCCATCTTTTGGCAAGAGCGCGCGGCGGCGATCGCTTGGGGGCGCGCCTAGCGATCACGACGCCTTCGCATTTATCCCGATTGGTGCGTGCGGCCGCGACCGCGTCGATCCTGCGCGAGGCAAGCCTCGGCCTCGCCAACCTCGATCCGAGCCTTTCCGCGAAAGCGCCAAGTCAGCCACAATGCGCCTTTGCCATGACGGCCATCGCGGCCTCCACCTTTGCATTCGGCCTAGCGCCAGCATTTACCCTCGCCGTCGTCTCGTTATCGATGACCTGTTTTTTCCTGGCCTCGATCTGGCTTCGTCTGTTCGCCGGGGCGGCGAGCACTGCTTGCGGGCAAGAGCCGTTTCGAGCGCGTGTCGAGGATCGCCGGCTGCCGGTCTATTCGGTCGTGGCCGCGCTGCACCGGGAAGCAAGGGTCGTGCCGCAACTCGCCGCCGCGCTCGACGCAATCGACTATCCGCGCGGCAAGCTCGACATCAAGCTCGTGATCGAGCACGACGATCGCGCGACGCGGCGCGCAATCGAGGCCTTGCATCTGGCCGCCAACTACGAGATCGTCGTCGCGCCTGCGGGCTGGCCAAGGACCAAACCCCGCGCGCTAAACATCGCTTTGCCGCTGGTGCGCGGCGAACTCCTTGTTATCTTCGATGCCGAGGACGCTCCTGCTCCGGGCCAATTGCGCGAGGCGGCGGAACGTTTTTTGCGCGCCCCGCGCAAGCTTGCCTGCCTTCAGGCCCGGCTCGCGATCGACAATATCGAGGATTCCTGGCTGACTCGATTGTTCGCGATCGAATACGCGGTGTTGTTCGATGTGTTGAACCCGGGCCTCGCTGGGCTTGGCTTGCCGCTGCCTCTCGGCGGCTCGTCCAACCATTTTCGCACCGAGGTTTTGCGCGAGGTCTGCGGCTGGGATGCCTGGAATGTGACCGAGGATGCCGATCTTGGTCTTCGCCTCGCCCGTTTCGGCTATGGCACCGGTATTTTGCCATCGAGCACGCAGGAAGAGGCACCGGCGCGGATCGATGCGTGGCTGTGGCAGCGGCAGCGCTGGTCCAAGGGCTGGATGCAGACCTTCATCACGCTCACCCGCGAGCCCCGCCGCCTCGTCGCGGAGCTTGGCGCCGCGAACAGCTTGGCGCTCGCCCTGACGATGACCAGCTTGGTGATCGCGCCGCCGCTCTGGCCATTTTTCACCGCGCTCATGGTCCATGATTTATGTGCCGGCCTCCCGTCGCCCGCCTCCGCCCTTGAACTTATCGAGGTCGTGCTTTGGATGTCGGCGGGGCTGTTTGGAACAGGGTCGATCCTATGGCTCGCGTTGCTCGGCATGAAGCGGCGCAAGCTGCTCGGTCTTTGGCCTTTCCTGGCGCTGCTCCCTTTGTATTATCTGCTGACCTCGGCCGCGGCCTGGTTGGCGCTCTACGATCTTATTTTGCGGCCCTATCATTGGCACAAGACCGAGCATGGTCTCGCCAAAACCTCGTGGCAAGCCATGCCGGCGCTCGCGGCCAGGGAGGCGGCTGTTAGGCCGCCCTCCAGTGAGGGGAAGCGGGATCTTTCTTTCGGGCGCGGGAACGACTTTCAAGATGCCCCAACCACCCAGCCGGCATAAATGCACGCGATGCCGCTATAACTCGCCTTTCGCCGCGAGGATTTTTTCGCGCAGCGGCTCGGCCATCTGGATTAAGCGGGATTTGTTGGCCGTCCGGAATTGTTCAAGAGCCCCATCGATGGCCAAAATCGCATCGTCGAGATGACGCGGCTCGCGATCCTTTTCGAACAGGGCGCGGTAAACGACGGCGAGATTGTGCTGGGTGACGGCCCATTGGACAGGAACGCGTGCGCGGGTCAATTCCTGCGTGGCTTCCTGATGGGCTTCGACGGCCTCTTCGAGCCGCGCCGTGCCGCTCTCGCGCGTGCCGAGGTCCTTAAGCGCGGTGCCGAGATTGTTCTGGGTCGTGGCCCATTCGAGCGGGCTGCGCGCGCGGGTCAATTCCTGCAAGGCGTCGCGGTAGGCTTCGACGGCTGCCGCGAGCCGCGCCGTGGACCCAAATAAGTCTCGGCGCCGCGCTCGAAACGCTTGGCGAGCGGGAGAGCGGCACGGCGCGGCTCGCGGCAGCCG
>QHBR01000220.1 GCA_003244015.1 Hyphomicrobiales bacterium
TGAAGTCACCGGACAGACTCTTAATACCGCCATCGTACCCGTTGCCTCTCGATCTGGGAACGAAATCATGCTACCTCAATTGCTGCTACGGTACAAATGATTGTAGTTCAATTGCTCCATCAGCTGAAGCTCCGAGCGAATGCCATAGGACACCTGGATCAACAGCGCGCTCAGCAATTGCTCCAGCGGCACCGAGGGTCACCCTCGCTCGCATAGAGCTTCCCTAAATTACGGCTCAGATCTTTGGGCAATTAGCGGCCGGAAAGCGCCGGTTGGCGAGGTGGTCGAAGAACGCCGGCAATTTTTCCCGCTTCGCATGTTGCGGGCGGGACGGTCAGTTCAACACATTGTATGTCTTGAACCAAGCCTGCATTGTCATCCAGGCGTCTTGCGCCGCGTCCGCGCGAAAACTTTGCCGGTAATCGGCGAAGAAACCATGGCCCGCGCCTGGATAGATCTTGAATTTTGTCGTTTTTCCCGCCGATTCTAATCTTTCCTTCATCGCCTCTACTTGATCCGGCGTAATTCCGCTGTCCTCGGCGCCGTAAAGGCCGAGCACCGGTGCCTTGACCTCGGTTGCGAGTTCAAAGGCGTTCTTCGGCATGGCGATGCTCGGGGGATCCATCAGGCTTCCGTAAAATGCAACACCAGCCTTGAGGTCGGAATTATGCGTGGCATAAAGCCAAACGGTGCGGCCACCCCGGCAAAAGCCGATGATGCCGAGTCGATCCGTATCGCCCCCTTGCGACTTGGCCCAATCGGCCGTCGCGTCGAGATCGGAAAAAAGCTCATGATCGGGCTTGCCGTTGACGAGCGGCATCAGTTGCGCCGGTTGCGCGATTTTTGTGAGGTCGCCAAACCGGAAATAATAATCGGGCGCTACGGCAAGAGCGCCGAGTTTGGCCACCCGCCGCGTCACATCCTTGATGTGCTCGTGCAGGCCAAAGACCTCCATCGCGACGAGGATGACCGGCGGCTTCGCCGCGTCCAGAGGCTTCGCGTAATAGACCGGCATTTCGGCCCCCGGCACTTGCACTTTTGCAGTGCCAGCGGAAAGACCGTCCGTACCGGTTTTGATCGCCGCCGCCCGGACCGGGCCAGCGGCAAGCGTATAGCCCAGCGCAGCGGCGGCGGCGCTCGTCAGACAATCGCGGCGCGAGAGGTCGCCAGACAACGATTCGCTTTCAGGGACACTCATTTGAGACAGAATCACATCTGGCATCATGCATCGCTCCTTTCGCCAGCGGCAGCCTAGCACGCCATAGATTGCGTTGCCGCGCACAGACCTCCGGCCGTTTGCTTTGCCGGTAGGCCCGCTTGAGTTTAGTCCACTACTGTCAAAGTGCTAAAAGCAAGCACAAAGCTCTGTCCGTGCTGGCACCGGCTTGGGGATTGACGCCGGGCATTTTTCACTCCCTCACCAGGGCGCTTATGAGCCTTATTCCCAATGAGCGGATAAAATTGACGGCGGCATTGTTGAATGGCCTAGCCGGTGCTGCGGCTGCCGCTGCCTCAATCGTGCCATTGGTGGCGATTTTTTTATGGTACCTCGAATGTGCCAATCAGCAAAAGTTTCTTGTTCGCTGGAGCCGAATTTTGGCTTTTCGTTGGTGCGGCGCTACATCTCATTGCAAGGTACCTCTTACGGAACCTGAAGCCGTGACAGACTTTCAGCTTTTTGGGCGTTTCATCGCGCTGCTCATGCTCTTTGTGGTTGGTGTAGCGGTCGCGTGGTTTGCCGACTGGCAAGCTCGCCACGACGAGCGGCCCTAGGCTTGGGCAAGCCCGGAGACAGTTTAGGATGAACGAAGATCTGCCATCGTCTGTAACAGCTACTGGTGCCGTGTTGCGTGTTGCCGGAACATGAGGCCGATGTTGTTCTTTGAGCAAGCTCCGAGGAATGCGCGGAATTCCTCATTATGAAGCCCACCTTGATTAATAACCTCGGCCAGTTCAGTGAGCGATGCTTCTGCCGTAGCTTCATCACGGAAATAGAAAACCACATAGGGATTCGTTTCTTTTTCTTCGATAATAGCGATGATAATAGCGATTTCGTACTGCGGCACATACATCAACCAATGCTCATCAAAGAAGCGCTGTCCTCCACTAGTTTCAGACAAGTTTTCACACGCTGCTCTTCTTTCCGGATTCCACTTAATCAGGCTGAGCGTATAGTCCTTGCCTTGATATTGGACGATTGCGCCCGAACCTTGTGGTTCCTTCCATTGTTCTTTCGCCGTCACTCGCTCTCCCTTTTGCGCCCAATCAATGAGCGGTTGATGAACAAGACTTATAATGAACATTCCACAGAACAGGATGAGAGCCCGGAGCCACCAGTTGTCGGTTGATGATGAAGCAATCGGCCATACTACAAACAACATAAGTGCCAGCCAGATAAAGGTGTTGTTTCTTTCGTTTCGCAGAATTCGCTTGAGCCGGTCTTTCATGTGGTCTTCCTTCAGTTGCGAGTAGATACCTCGCGCAGCTTCTATTTGATAAATCCCAACTATCGTTGGGCTAGTGGATCGACTCTAACT
>QHBR01000187.1 GCA_003244015.1 Hyphomicrobiales bacterium
AAATGAATCAGACCACTAGCGACTTCCGCCCATCCTCTCGGAGAAGCGACAGTCACAATGTTGTTCAGAGCACTTTCCAGACGTTCAGCGGCGACATCGGGGGTGTAGCCGCCATCCACCAACTCTTTCGGAACAGAGATAGGCGCGATTGAAATGACCTTTTGGGTGACGGATTCCCACAAAAGGTAGGCGACGAAGCCGACGCCCACGACCCCCACGACGTTTAAGGCGACTGTGGTGAGTCTACTCCAAATAAGTGCCGCAAACTCCCACGCCGTGCGTTTCTTGTCCGAAGGCTGGGCAATGTGACGGGCTCTCGCCGCGGCTAACCTAGCCGCCTTAATTCGCGACATGGAGAGGTTTTTCGGGTTGGGCCATCGAACCATGACCCATGGTATAAAGCGTTGCCGGCGCGTTCAATCGATTTGCATGGCGCCACAACCCGGCCCTAAGCCTTTCCCTCCATACCTTCGAGATCGGCGATCATTCCCTCGATCATTTTCAGCCCGATCTGCCAGAACGCGGGATCGCGCGCGTCAAGGCCGAACGGCGCCAGCAATTCGGAATGATGTTTCGTGCCGCCCGCCGAAAGCATGGCAAGATAGCGTTCGGCAAAACCTTCCCGCGCGCCTTGATAGACGCCATAGAGGGAATTCACGAGACAATCGCCGAACGCATAGGCGTAGACATAAAAGGGCGAGTGGACGAAATGCGGGATATAGGCCCAATAGCTCTCGTAGTCTGTCCCAAGCTCGATTCCCGGCCCGAGGCTTTCGGCCTGTTCGCTCATCCATAGGCCGCAGATTTGCGCTGCCGTCAGCTCGCCATTGCGCCTCTCAAGGTGCAGGTTGCGCTCGAAGGAATAGAAAGCGATCTGCCGCACCACCGTATTCAGCATGTCCTCGACCTTGGCGGCGAGCAGGGCGCGGCGCTGCGCGGCATTCGCCGTGCGCAGAAGCAGGGAGCGGAAGGTCAGCATTTCCCCAAAAACCGACGCGGTTTCGGCCAAGGTTAGCGGCGTCGGCGCCATGAGCGCGCCATTGGGGCCGGCCAAAACCTGATGCACGCCATGGCCGAGTTCATGCGCGAGCGTCATCACGTCGCGCGGCTTGCCCTGATAGTTCAAAAGCACGTAAGGATGCGCGGACGGTACCGTTGGATGCGCGAAGGCGCCCGGCTGCTTGCCCGGCCGCACCGGCGCATCGATCCAGCGCTCGTCGAAGAAGCGCTGGGCGATGTCCGCCATTTTCGGCGAGAAATCGTCGTAAGCGCCAAGCACGATGTCCCGCGCGTCGTCCCAGGGATAGGTCTTCGCGGGGACTTGCGGCAGCGGCGCGTTGCGGTCCCAGTGCTTGAGCGCGGGCTTGCCGAACCACTTGGCCTTGAGCCTGTAATAGCGATGCGACAGGCGCGGATAGGCGGCGCGCACGGCGGAAACCAGCGCATCGACGACCTCGCGCTCGACGCGGTTGGCAAGATGTCTTGCGTCCGCCACGTCCCTAAAACCGCGCCAGCGGTCGGAAATCTCCTTGTCCTTCGAAAGCGTGTTGGCGACGAGCGCGAAGGTCGGCAAGTTTTCCTTGAGGCCCGCGCCAAACGCGATCGCGGCCTTTTCCCGGGTTTTTTCGTCCGGGTCCTGCATCAGATTGAGCACGGGCTCGATCGCGAGTTTCACGCCATCGACGTTGAAGCGCAAGCTCGCGATCGTCTCGTCGAACAGCCGGTTCCAGGCCCCAAAACCGGTGATCGATTTCTCATGGAACAATTGTTCGAGCTTGTCCTCTAGCTGGTAGGGCTTGCCCTTGCGGATGTCTTCGAGCCAGGGCCTATAATGCTTGAGCGGCCCCGCCGCCACTTTCGCCGCGAGAGCGTCGTCGAGTCGGTTCAATTCGAGCTCGAAGAACAGAAGATCGGAGGAAGCGGCTGTGACTTTCTCCTGCGCGTCGCCATAGAACTTCATCCGCGCCGGATCGGTGGTATCCCCGGCATAGACGAGCCCGGCATAGGCCATGATGCGCCCCAAAAGCTGTTCCAGCGCCTCGTAGCGCTGCACGGCCTCGAGGGGGCCCGAGGCTATTTTGGCGAGCGCCTCGATCTTACCTTTGTAGGCGGCGTTGAAGCCTTTGCATTCGGCGGCCGCCTTGGCGAGGTCGCTCGCGAAGGCCGGCGAATCCATGGATGGATAGAGGTCTGCGAGATTCCACTCCGGCAAGGTGCCGAGTCCGGTCGTTTGCTTCGGCTGAGCGCTGGTTTGCGCCTTGCGGAACATGCCGAGAGGTTTTTTGGTGCGCGGCATGGAATAACCCCGATCCTTGAAGTTATAGGGGAACGAGGTCATAGCGGACGGCCCTCCCGCGAGCAACCTTTGCGGCCGGGCATTATTTCGTGACTGGCGGGCGGGTGGGGTTGAGATCGATGGTTTCAAGCGCGGGGCCGGGGTGGCGCGTTGATCCCTCAGCGCTTGGCGAGCTTTTGGGCAAGGGCGCGGGCTTTGGGCAATTGCGCTTCAAACTCGGCAGCGGAAGACACATCGCCGCCGTCACGCAGTATCGTAAAAGCCACCTCGATCTGCTGGACCGCCAGTTTCGCCATTTTCACGTCGCGGCTCCGCTCCGCGAGCAGCATCAGCGCAACGCCTTGATTGCCGCTGCTCTTCGCCCATTCGAGTGGCACGCGCTCGCGGGTTCTTTCCTGCAAGGCTTCGCGATAGGCGGCGGCGGCGACGGCCTCCGTGAGCCGCGCCGTCCCGCTCTCCCGCGCGCCGAGCGTTTGGAGCGCATTGCCGAGATTATTCTGGGTCCCGGCCCATTCGAGCGGCACGCGCTCGCGGGTATTTTCCTGCATGGCTTCGCGAAAGGCCGCGACGGCCTCTTCGAGCCGCGCCGTCCCGCTCTCCCGCTCGCCGAGTATTGCGAGCGCAGCGCCGAGATTCACCTGAGTCTTGGCCCATTCGAGCGGCGTGCGCGCGCGGGTTCTTTCCTGCAAGGCTTCGCGATAGGCCGCGACGGCCTCCTCCAGTCGCGCCGTCCCGCTCTCCCGCTCGCCGAGCGCCCGGAGCGCCGCGCCGAGATTCATCTGGGCCATGGCCCATTGGAGCGGCACGCGCTCGCGGGTGTTTTCCTTCAAGGCTTCCCGATAGTCGGCGACGGCCTCCTCGAGCCGCGCCGTCCCGCTCTCCCGCTCGCCGAGATTTGCGAGCGCATTGCCAAGATTCATCTGGGTCCCGGCCCATTCGAGCGGCGTGCGCGCGCGGGTTCTTTCCTGCAAGGCTTCGCGATAGGCCGCGACGGCCTCCTCCAGCCGCGCCGTCCCGCTCTCCCGCTCGCCGAGCGCCCGGAGCGCATTGCCGAGATTCATCTGGGTCATGGCCCATTGGAGCGGCACGCGCGCGCGGGTATTTTCCTGCAAGGCGTCGCGAAAGGCCGCGACGGCCTCTTCGAGCCGCGCCGTCCCGCTCTCCCGCTCGCCGAGGCAAAAGAGCGCATTGCCAAGATTATTCTGGGTCGCGGCCCAATCGAGCGGTCTGTCCGAACGTGGAGCGAGAGCAAGGCACGGCGATAGAGATCAATCGCTTCGACGAGCGCGGCGTTGTCCCCGAATTCGTCTCCTTGCTTCACGAGTTCGCCTGCCTGACTGAACAAGAAATCCCATTGCTGCTTTGTGTCGAAAGGCGCGACGAGACCGGCGGCCTCGGCATATTTTGCGGCGGCCGACTGGTAGGCGAGTTGCAAATCATCGACGCGGGCGTCCAGAGCCAGGAATTTCGCCTGGTCGCGGCTCGCGTCGCTCCTTTGCGCCCGCGCCGCCTCGCGGCCACGTACGAGTGCATGACGCGCGTCGTCGAGATCACCCTTGTCGATAAGTGTCTGCGCCTCTTGCGCTATCGCCGCCAGAGCCGGCGGCCCATGCTGGAACTGCTGGATTTCCGCGCGGAGCTTGATCAATTCATCTGCCGCCGCGTCGAGCCGCTTCGGAACGTCCGTCTCCTGCACGCCTTTTTCGCCGAGCTTGACAAGGACGGATAGGAGCGGCTCGACCGGGACACCCTTGTCGTGGGCGACCTGGGCGGCAAGTTCCTTCTGCTGGGCCGCAAGTTTATCCAGCCGTTCGCTAATGGGTGCCACGACCTCTTTTGCATCCGGTTTACAGTCACCGGCGCGTTAAAAGTGGCGTTGGGTCCAGACCCGACCACGTTCCCATTGTGCACTTCGATGGATTGGGGCGGCGGCGGCGATGGCTTTGAGTGGTCGACGTAGAAAGTGAAAACAGCCCAAAGTCCCCCGGTGGCGATCGCGAGGCCGCCGCAGATCCAGCCGAGGAGTTTTTGGTTTTCCTAACTTTCAAAAACGACCAGAGCCGATTCAGCATGGCAGCACTCCGGCGCCGGGAAGACCAATAAACAGATATTCCGCTATTCGACCCAACGCCAGTCTCAAAAACTCAAGCTGGTCAAATTTGGGTTTGAGGCATCGGCTAACGTCAGATTTTGCGATTCATCTCGTGGCGGCGAGTTTGTTGATCGCGTCCGCAGCCGTCGCGATTGTGGGGCGCCGGCCGTTTTTTTTCAGGAGATTACCGGCTTGAAGGAGAATGAGGCTGGCCGAACGGTCCCCCTGCGCGTAGTTGCAAGCAACCGGCATGGTCCCAGTCCCCGCAGAATACCTCTACATCCGGAAAACGCCAAATTGGGTCGCCTCGACCGGCGCATTGAGGGCGGCGGAAATCGAGAGGGCGAGCACCATACGGGTTTCGGCCGGATCGATGATGCCGTCGTCCCAAAGCCGCGCGCTCGCATAATAGGGATGCGCCTGGCGCTCGAATTTTTCCCGGACCGGAGCCTTATAAGATTCTTCTTCTTCAGCCGTCCAAACTTTTCCGGCCGCTTCAAAATTGTCGCGGCGCACTTGCGCCAGAACATTGGCGGCCTGTTCGCCGCCCATCACCGAAATGCGCGCATTGGGCCACATCCAAAGAAAACGCGGGCCAAAAGCACGCCCGCACATGCCGTAATTGCCTGCCCCGAAACTGCCGCCGATGATGACGGTGAATTTCGGCACGCAAGCGCAGGCGACCGCCGCGACGAGCTTGGCGCCGTCCTTGGCTATGCCTTGCGCCTCGTATTTTTGGCCGACCATGAAGCCGGTGATATTTTGCAGAAAGACGAGCGGAATTTTGCGCTGGGCACAGAGTTCGATGAAATGCGCGCCCTTGAGCGCCGATTCCGAAAATAGGATTCCATTGTTGGCGAGGATGCCCACGGGATAGCCGAAGATGTGCGCGAATCCGCAGACGAGGGTCGCTCCATAAAGCGCCTTGAACTCGTCGTACACGCTGCCGTCGACGATCCGAGCGATGATTTCGCGCACGTCATAAGCCTCGCGCGGATCGGCGGGGACGATGCCGTATATTTCTTGCGCATTGTAGAGCGGTTCGACGGGCGAGCGAACCGCAACGCCTGGGCTCTTCGCCCGATTGAGCGTGCCGGCGATATTCCGCGCAAGCGCAAGGGCGTGCGCGTCGCTCAACGCGTAATGATCGACGACGCCCGAGACACGCGCATGGACTTCGGCGCCGCCCAGATCCTCCGCCGAGACGATTTCGCCGGTCGCCGCCTTGACGAGCGGCGGACCCGCCAAAAAGATGGTGCCCTGCCCCGCCACGATAATCGCCTCGTCGCTCATCGCCGGGACATAGGCGCCGCCCGCCGTGCAGCTTCCCATCACCACCGCAATTTGCGGGATGCCCGCCGCCGACATCCTCGCCTGATTGTAAAAGATGCGGCCGAAATGGTCGCGATCAGGAAAGACTTCGTCCTGGCTTGGCAGATGGGCGCCGCCGCTATCGACGAGATAGATGCAAGGCAGATGGTTTTCCCATGCGATCTCCTGCGCGCGCAGATGCTTCTTGGCAGTCAGCGGATAATAGGTGCCGCCCTTGACGGTTGCGTCATTGGCGATGACGACACATTCCTGGCCGGCTACGCGTCCCATGCCCGATATCAATCCCGCCGCTGGAAGGATTTCCGCGTAAACCTCATATGCGGCGAATTGCGAAAATTCCAGAAACGGCGTGCCCGGATCGATGAGCCCCGCGATTCTATCGCGCGGCAGGAGTTTGCCCCGCGCGATGTGCCTTTCGCGCGCCTTGGCGCCGCCGCCTTGCGCGATGAGTGCGACCTTGCCGCGCAAATCCTCGACGAGACTCTGCATCGCGGCTTTGTTCGCGGCAAAATTTTTTCTATCCGGCGCGACCGTGGATTTGAGAACGTTCATCGGCTTAGACCATCGCCGCTTCAGGTTGAATCGCTCGCGGCCTTATCGCTTCGGTTTGTCGCATCATCTTATCCAAAAAGTCCGCAACTTCTCTGCAGACGATGCTCTAATTTCCGTCAAACAACTCGCGCCCAATCAACATCCGTCTGATCTCGCTCGTGCCGGCGCCGATCTCATAGAGTTTGGCGTCGCGCAGCAAGCGGCCCGCCGGGTAATCGTTGATATAGCCGTTGCCGCCGAGAAGCTGGATTGCATCGAGCGCCGTACTTGTCGCGCGCTCGGCCGCAAAGAGCAAGGCGCCCGCCGCATCCTTGCGCGAAGTGTGGCCGTTGTCGCACGCGCGGGCCACCGCATGGACATAAGCCCGGCAGGCATTGAGCCTTGTATGCATGTCGGCGAGTTTGCCTTGAACAAGCTCGAACTCTCCAATCGCCTGGCCGAACTGTTTTCGGCTGCGGACATAGGGCAGACAAATATCAAGACAGGCCTGCATGATGCCGAGCGGGCCCGCCGCGAGCACGACGCGTTCGTAATCGAGGCCCGACATCAGAACATGGACTCCCTCGCCCGCCTCGCCCAGCAAATTTTCTTCCGGCACGTCGCAATCCTCGAACACGAGTTCGGAGGTTGGGGAGCCACGCATACCGAGCTTGTCGAGCTTTTGTCCCAAATGAAAACCCTTAAAACCGCTCTCGATCAAAAAAGCCGTGATGCCATGCGCGCCGGCATTTGGATCGGTCTTGGCATAGACGACGAGGGTCGAGGCGTGCGGCGCGTTGGTGATCCACATTTTTGTGCCGTTCAAGATGTAGCGGCCTCCGTTTTTGTCCGCGCGCAGGCGCATTGAGACGACATCGGAACCGGAATTCGCCTCCGACATGGCCAGCGCGCCGACATGCTCGCCGGAAAGAAGCTTCGGCAAATAGCGGCGCTTCTGATCGTCATTGCCGTTGCGGCGGATTTGATTGACGCAAAGGTTGGAATGCGCGCCATAGGACAGACCGACGGAAGCCGAGGCCCGGCTGATCTCCTCCATGGCGATGCAATGCGCGAGATAGCCAAGGCCCGCGCCGCCATAATTTTCCTCGACCGTGATGCCGTGCAGACCGAGAGCGCCCATCGCGGGCCACAGATCGAGTGGAAAATTATCGGAGCGGTCGATTTCGGCCGCGCGCGGCGCGATCTTGGCGGCTGCGAATGCGCGCACCGTATCGTGCAGTACGTCCAGCTCGAGACCGAGGGCAAAGTCGAGGCCGGGATTTTGCATGGGTGTGGGCCTTGGACCGCCTTTTGACTTTCTGACCCGCCATTTTGCAGCAGGCTAACCCCTTAAAGCATATAGGGGGCGAAGGTTACCGGGAATTCTTGCGCTGGCCTGCCAAATTCGCTTGCAGCTGTTTGCGGAATCGCGACCAGCCGTGCGATAAACTGCGCGGATCGCGCCGCCCGGAAAACCCCAACATGGCCATGACAACCGCCGCTCTCGACCTTTGCCGCGCCCTAGTCCGATGCCGCTCGGTGACGCCGGAAGATGGCGGCGCGCTCGGCGTCCTCGAAGCGGCACTGAAACAGGCGGGTTTCGCGACGCAGCGGATCAGTTTTTCCGAGCCCGGCACCCCGGACATCGACAATCTCTACGCCCGTTTCGGCACACGCGCGCCATTTCTCGTCTTCGCGGGCCATACCGACGTGGTGCCCGTGGGCGAAGCCGCGAAATGGCGGTTCGATCCTTTCGCGGCGGAGCTAGCCGATGGCGCGATTATTGGGCGCGGCACCGCCGACATGAAGAGCGGGGTGGCGGCGTTTGCTGCCGCCGCTTGCGACTACGCCGCGCGTGGTTCGCCCAACGGCTCGATCGGTTTTCTCATCACCGGCGACGAGGAAGGCCCGGCCATCAATGGCACCGAAAAACTCTTGCGCTGGGCTTATGAAAAGGGCGAGCGTTTCGATCATTGCATCGTCGGCGAACCGACTAGCCTTGAAGTGCTCGGCGACACGATCAAGATTGGCCGGCGCGGTTGCCTCAATGGCACGCTCATCGTCGAGGGCCGCCAGGGCCACGCCGCCCATCCCGGGCGTGCGGATAATCCTATTCCAAGGCTCATGGCTCTGCTCACCGCCTTGACCGCCGCGCCGCTCGATTCCGGCACCCCCCATTTCGAGGCTTCCAACCTCGAACTCGTGTCGGTCGATGTTGGCAACCCAGCGTTCAACGTGATCCCGGCCCAGGCACGCGCGCGTTTTAATGTGCGTTTCAACGATTCATGGTCACCGGATTCGCTTGCGGCGGAGTTGCGTGGCAGGCTGGATTCTGTGGGCGCGAAATTCACGCTCAATTTCGAGGCTTGCAATGCCCCCGCCTTTTTGACAACGCCGGACTCCTTCACAAAACTCGTCACTGACGCGGTCGTAAGGAAAACAGGACGCCGGCCGGTGCTTTCGACCTCCGGCGGGACATCCGACGCGCGCTTTATCCGCGCGTATTGCCCGGTTCTCGAATTCGGCCTCCCCGGCGCGACTTCGCATATGGTCGACGAGCATATAGCGGTGGCTGATCTAGAGGGTTTGACGGAAATCTACGCGGCGATTTTGAAGGAGTATTTCCATTGTTGGGCACCTCGAAAAATATT
>QHBR01000392.1 GCA_003244015.1 Hyphomicrobiales bacterium
ATTTTTCGAGGTGCCCAATAGCAATCTCGAATTGCCATATCGCGTTCTGTTGTCAACTTAATAACTGAATGCATGGTAACACCTAGACCTTGCATCATTAGGAGCGATACTCTGATCACCTCTTGCTCATCTGAGTTTATATTAACAATATCACTCAGTGAATGGATAACGGTATCCAAAATTTCGGGTCTGTGCATAAATCGTGGTTCGCAGCTCTTCGTACGTTTCGTCCGGAGGCAGCCCAGCTTTTGTTGGTTCCATCAGAATCACCGAAATGCGCGGGAAGCAGGTAAGTTGGATCGACAAGCAGCCTAATCGCATTGCCGAGGCTGTGCTACTACTCGTCGTCATACCGCCGCTGCCCTCCTGGAGTTGCTGCGAGACATTGCCCTATCTTACAAGACTACAGGAGGAAACGCTGTCTTATACCAAGTCTCGGAGACAGTGACCCATCCCCCCTCCCGCCTGGGCGTCATAACCGAATTGCCAGCGAGCAAAGAGGCACGAATCAAGGAGCGGGAAACAGCGCGTCCGTCTTGCCGGCCAGCCGGTAGGCCAAAAGCCCGGCCCATTCGCGGACGCCGTTATCGAGCATAAGAACTTTGTCGATCGTGGAAGCGGGCAGCAGAAAATCCCGTTCATCGCCAAAAGTGCGATACGCAACCGGATAAGGAATCACATCGAAACCGAGGCGCCGGAATATCCCGACGGAACGCGGCATGTGCCAGGCCGAGGTCACGAGGAGCCAGGTCTCCCCCGGCTTCGGCTTGACGAGATCGCGCGTGAACAATGCGTTTTCCCATGTATTGCGGGACTTCTTCTCGAAAGTCATGCGCTCGTCCGGTACGCCCAGCGAAAGCCAGAGTTTTCGCGCGCCGATCGCCTCGGCTCGCCCTTCGAGAAGCAAACCCGCCGATCCGCCAGTGAAGACGAGCCGCGCGGATGGATACCGCCGCGCCAACTCAATACCTGTGGTCATCCGGGCGGCATCCGCGGTCAGGGAAACCTGCCCGCGCGCTTCCGATTTCTCCGTGTCCAAGGCGCCGCCAAGGACGATAATCCCGGCCGGCGCGGGGATGTTTGCGGGCGGCGGCGGAAATCGCTCCTCCAAGGGCCACAAAAGAAGGGCTCCGAGCGGCGTGAACAGGCCGACGGCAAGCGCGATGATCGCGCCTGCCATCAGAGCCCGCCCCGCCCTCGCAAATCGGGTGTACCCAAGAAGGAGCCCCAACACGCCGACGGCAATGGCCAGCGATACCGGCTCGGTAACGAACCAGAAGATCTTTGAGGCAATGAAAAACATGCGTTCTCCGGAAAAAAGACTCGGATAATTTGAGGGCCCGGAAATCTTGGCCGCTCACTGCTTGCCCGCGCCATCGGGCTCCGCGTCCGGCTCACGAGCGGCCGGAATGGCGTAAACCCCGCCGAGCCAGCGGTGAAGATCGACGTCGGCGCAGAGCTTTGAACAAAACGGGCGGTCGGCGAAAGCGGCGGGCTTGCCGCAGATCGGACAGGGCCGGGCCGGTGCTTCACCCGGTCTTTCATCAAAACGGTTTTCCGGTTTTGCGGCTGGCATGGTTTGGCTGGCGCTTAAGGTTGGAGAGGCGGTTATACCCTGTTCGACCAAGAAACATGCGCCGGAAAGCCTTCGCCGGAAAGCAGCGACATGGTCTCGTAGAGAGGCAGGCCGACGACCGCGGAATAGGACCCAATAAGCTTTTGCGCAAACGCGCCGGCGAGGCCCTGGATCGCATAGCCTCCGGCCTTGCCGCGCCACTCGCCCGCTCCGAGATAGGCTTCGATCTCGGCGGCCGACAGCCGTTTGAGGCGCAGTCGCGTCTCGACCAGCTTGTGGCGCGCGCGGCCTTTTGGCGTAATGAGGCAGACCGCCGTATGAATCCGGTGCGCCCGGCCCGACAAAAGCCGCAGGGATTGCGCCGCCTCCGCCACAATCTCGCATTTTGGCAGAATGCGGCGGCCGACGCTAACGACCGTGTCGGCCCCGATGATATATGCACCGGCGAGCTCGGGCCGGCTCGATGCGATCCGCGCGGCGGCGCTCGCCTTTTCTTCCGCCAGCCGCGCCGCGAGGCTGCGCGGCAGTTCGGTCTTGCGCGGGGTTTCATCGAGATCGACGGGAAGAAGCGCGTCCGGTTCGACGCCGATCTGTTGCAGGAGCTCGAGCCGCCGGGGCGACGCCGAAGCCAAAACAAGCCTTGGCCGCCAAGCCCTATCGTCGCCGGTCATGGCGGTACTCCATCGCCGGAATCTGGATCATTTGAACCGGTAGGTAATGCGGCCCTTGGTCAGGTCATAGGGAGTCATTTCCACAAGTACCTTGTCGCCGGTGAGAACGCGGATACGATTCTTGCGCATCTTTCCGGCGGTGTGCGCGATGATCTCGTGGTCGTTTTCGAGCTTGACGCGAAAGGTCGCATTCGGGAGCAATTCGACAACGGTTCCTGGAAATTCGAGCAATTCTTCCTTCGACATTTGTTTCCTTGAATTTAGACCGCCGTTGCTCCGCGGCGGCCCAACGGAGCTTTTCCGCGCGGACCCTAATCGAGAAACGTGCCTTTGTGAACTGGCCGGGCGGGCTTTCGAGTCCGGCTTTTCCTGACGCTGATGCACCGATCGTCAGGTCGCAACTCGCGCGCGGAAAACCGGAGCGGCGGGCGACATGCGGCGCGTCATTTCCGCGCTTGCGCAATTGGCAGCGCTCCGGCGGCGGCCGCGTTGGTCTGCCCCGCGGCGTCCGCCGCCGCATAGGCGTTGAAACGGCGGATGGCGAAGGGGATGGTTGCCAAATAAACCAAGGTCAGGCCGATCAACATTTCCATCGTAAAGATCGCAAGCAGGAGAAGGCAAGCGGCGATCCCGAAAAGGACGGCAATCACATATTCGCGCGGCACCCGGCCAATCCTTTTGCCGGAAAAATGCGGGATACGGCTCGCCATCAAGAAGGCCACGGTCAACACATAGGCAATTTCGAATGGAACCAGCGCACGAACGTTGGGAACCGCAAGAATCGAGAGATTGAGATAAAGCGGCAAGAGCCCGACTATGGCGCCCGCCGGCGCGGGCATGCCGGTGAAAAAATGCGCCTGCCAAGGTGGCCGGTCAGGATCGTCGATCATGACATTGAAGCGGGCGAGGCGCAGCGCCGCCGCGATCGCGAAAACGAGCGCCGCGAACCAGCCGAAACTCTTTATTTCGTGCAGACCCCAGAAATAAAGGATGAGCGCCGGCGCGACTCCGAAAGCGACGAAATCGGCAAGCGAATCGAGTTCGGCGCCAAACCGCGAGGTGCCGCGCAGCGCGCGCGCGATGCGTCCGTCCAAGCCATCGAGGATGGCGGCGGCAATGACCGCGACGACGGCGGTTTCGAACTGGCCCTCGATCGCGAACCGGATCGCGGTCAGGCCCATGCATAGCGCCAGCAAGGTAACGAGATTAGGCAAAATGACGCGCAACGGCACCGCGCGAATTCCCCGCCTGCGCCTGCGCCGTGGCGGCGGATCGAATTTTTCGAATTCGCTTGCCTCGCCGCGCAGCCGCAAGACCTTTGCGTCATGGTCTTGGCCGCCATGGTCATGGCGAGGGCCGGGCGGAGTTTCCTTCATGTCCATGCTCATTCAGCCAGCATAAAGTGGCGAGTTTTCCGCCGCAAGATTTGATTGCGGCCGAATTTCCGTCCGCAAGCTGTTTTTGCCAAGACCGGGGTTATTCAATAAGCCCGGCATTTCTTATGACTTGGGGGCTCGACGCTTCCGCCGTGCCATGATCTAAACACTCTCCGGGCCAAAGGCTTGGGCTTGACGTCCCCCTGCTCCCGCCGCGCTGGTTGGATCAGGCTGCTTATATACCATGGGCTTGGAGAGGAGGCACTTATGGCGGATGTGGACGAGATTGAACGCGCTCTTGCCGATGCAATCGAGAAGCGGATGTTGGAGGGAAGCGGAAAGCTGAGCAAAGTCACGACCATTGATGGCGTCGTGCAGGTCACCTTCTTGGGTGTGACCGATGATGCCAATGTGTTCGACACTCTCAGCGGCGCATTGCTCGATTTGCGCCTCCAGTTGGAGGTCGAGCCCGACCTCGACGTGAAAATAAGGCGAAAGTGACGGTTGCCGCCGCATCGTTCGGCGGGCACCGCTCCTCCTTGGGACTAGAGACAGCGATGGCCGCGATGGTCCCGCCACGGGATATTTGGACCAGCATGACGCGGCTCGCAGCTTCCCTTTGTTCACATTCCCCCAAATCTCGTCTACCGAGACATTGGGACCGGAACGCCAAAGGTTCGGGCCATTTCCACAGCACGCGACGCGAGTAGACGCGGCCTTGTTTTGTGTGTTCTGACGAGACCAAATGCCCAAGCGGACGGATATTTCGACAATCCTGATCATTGGCGCGGGTCCGATCATCATCGGCCAGGCTTGCGAATTCGATTATTCCGGCACCCAAGCCTGCAAGGCGCTGCGCGAAGAGGGATACCGGATCGTCCTCGTCAATTCCAATCCGGCGACGATCATGACCGACCCCGACATGGCCGATCGCACTTACCTTGAGCCGATCACGCCGGAAATCGTCGCCAAGATCATTAGTAAGGAGCGCCACGCGATTCCCGGCGGCTTCGCGCTGTTGCCGACCATGGGGGGCCAGACCGCGCTCAACTGCGCGCTCTCCTTGAAAAAAATGGGGGTGCTCGAAAAATTCGACGTGGAAATGATCGGCGCCAGCGCCGCGGCAATCGACATGGCCGAGGATCGCAAGCTTTTCCGCGAGGCGATGACCCGCATCGGCCTTGCGACGCCGCGTTCGCATCAGATCAAAACCTTGTCGCAAGCGCTTGCGATCCTCGACGATATAGGTCTGCCCGCGATCATAAGGCCGTCGTTCACAATGGGCGGAACCGGCGGGGGCATTGCCTATAACAAGGCCGAATATATCGATATTATAGAAGGGGGAATCGATGCCTCGCCGACGAATGAGGTTCTGGTCGAGGAAAGCGTGCTCGGCTGGAAGGAATTCGAAATGGAGGTTGTCCGCGACAAGGCGGACAATTGCATCATCGTCTGCTCGATCGAAAACATCGACCCGATGGGCGTGCACACCGGCGATTCGATCACCGTCGCCCCGGCGCTGACCTTGACCGACAAGGAATATCAGACCATGCGCGACGCCGCGCTCGCGGTGCTGCGCGAGATCGGCATCGAGACCGGCGGCTCCAACGTGCAATTCGCGATCAATCCAAAGGATGGCCGCATGATCGTGATCGAAATGAATCCCCGCGTTTCGCGCTCCTCGGCGCTGGCCTCCAAGGCAACCGGTTTTCCAATCGCCAAAGTCGCGGCGAAACTCGCGGTTGGATTCACCTTGGACGAGATCGCCAACGATATTACCGGCGGCGCGACACCGGCTTCCTTCGAGCCTTCGATCGACTATGTCGTGACCAAAATCCCGCGTTTTGCATTTGAAAAATTTCCCGGCGCCGAGCAGATCCTGACGACGGCGATGAAATCGGTCGGCGAGACCATGGCGATCGGCCGGACCTTTGCCGAAAGCCTGCAAAAGGGATTGCGTTCGCTCGACACTGGATTGGATGGTCTCGACGAAATCGAAATCGAGGGGCTGGGACTTGGCGACGACATGAACGTGCTGCGGGCCGCCCTGGGGCGCCCTACCCCCGACCGGCTGCTTGTGGTCGCGGAGGCTCTCCGGCATGGCATGCCGATAGGCGCCATTTACGAGGCCTGCGGCATCGATCCCTGGTTCGTCGCGCGCGTCGCGGAAATTCTCGATCTCGAAGCCAAGGTTCGCGCGCATGGCTTGCCAGGCGACGCCGCCAACTTGCGGATGCTGAAGGCGGCGGGTTTTTCCGATGCGCGTCTTTCTAGTCTTGCCGGCGTGCCCGAAGCGCAGGTGTCCGCCTTGCGCAAAAGGCTCGGCGTGCGGCCGGTGTTCAAGCGGATCGACACCTGCGCGGCGGAATTTTCCTCGCCCACGGCTTACATGTATTCGACCTACGCGCCGCCTTTTGGCTCCGCCCCGGCTTGCGAATCGCATCCCACCGCGCGGAAAAAAATCGTCGTCCTGGGTGGCGGTCCGAACCGGATCGGGCAAGGCATCGAGTTCGATTATTGCTGTTGTCAGGCGAGTTTCGCACTGCGCGAGGCGGGTTTCGAGACGATCATGATCAACTGCAACCCCGAGACGGTCTCAACCGATTACGACACGTCGGACCGGCTCTATTTCGAACCCCTGACCGCCGAGGACGTGCTTGAAATCCTTGCCAAGGAAGGCGAGGCAGGAGAGCTCAAGGGTGCGATCGTGCAATTCGGCGGCCAGACGCCGCTCAAACTCGCCCATGCGGTCGAACAGGCGGGCATTCCTATTCTCGGGACATCGGTCGATTCGATCGATCTCGCCGAGGATCGCGACCGTTTCAAGCGGCTCCTCGACAAGATCGGCCTGAAGCAGCCGATGAACGGTATCGCCTATTCGGTCGAGCAATCGCGCCTCGTTGCCTCCGATCTCGGCCTCCCCCTCGTCGTGCGTCCGTCCTATGTGCTGGGCGGGCGGGCGATGGCGATTATTTTCGACAAGGCGGCGTTTGACGACTATCTGCTCGACACTCTTCCGGGCCTCGTTCCTGCCGAGGTCAAGGCACGCTATCCAAACGACAAGACCGGGCAAATCAATACCGTGCTCGGCAAGAACCCTCTTTTGTTCGACCGCTATCTGTCGGACGCCATCGAGATCGACGTCGATGCGCTTTCGGACGGCAGGCAAGTCTTCATCTGCGGCATCATGGAACACATTGAAGAGGCCGGAATTCATTCTGGCGATAGCGCCTGTTCGTTGCCGCCGCGCTCGCTTGCGCCCGAAACTATCGCCGAACTCGAAGCAAAGACCAAGAAGCTCGCCCTGGCGCTCGGGGTCGGCGGCTTGATGAACGTGCAATATGCGTTGAAGGACGGCGAAATCTACGTGCTCGAAGTCAACCCGCGCGCGGCGCGGACGGTTCCTTTCGTCGCCAAGGTCATCGGCTTGCCGATCGCCAAGATCGGGGCGCGGATCATGGCCGGGGAAAGCCTGGCCAGCTTCGGATTACGGCCGGCGCACCTCGATCATGTCGGCGTCAAGGAATCGGTATTTCCGTTTGCCCGGTTTCCAGGCGTCGATACCGTGCTCGGGCCGGAAATGCGCTCGACCGGCGAGGTCATCGGCCTCGATCGCTCGTTTGCGGTCGCTTTCGCCAAGAGCCAGCTCGGCGGCGGCACGAATGTTCCAAGGACCGGCACGGTCTTCGTTTCGGTACCCGACATCGACAAGCCGCGCGTCCTCGAAACCACGCGATTGCTGGCGGGGCTCGGCTTCAAGATCCGCGCGACCGGCGGCACTGCGCGCTATCTTAATAGCGAGGGCGTAATGACGCAGCGCGTCAACAAGGTTTCGGAAGGAAGGCCGCATGTCGTCGACTTGATTAAGAACGGCGAGATCCAGCTTGTGTTCAATACGACGGAAGGCGCGCAAGCTCTCGCCGATTCGCGGTCGTTGCGCCGCGCCGCTCTCTTGCATAAGGTGCCCTACTATACGACCCTCGCTGGCGCGATCGCCGCGTCGCAGGGAATTCGGGCCTATCTCGCCGGCGATCTGGAGGTTCGCGCGCTGCAGGATTATTTTGGCTAAAGCGCGGCTGGACCGGGGAGGGGGCACAATCGCGGATTGGCGAAACACCCCTTGCGGCCGGTTTCGGGAAGGTGTCTGTTATTCTCTTGCGCGGATGCGAAGCACTTTTGATAGCCGCGGCCCGAAATCGGCATTGCGTCAAAGCGAAAGTATCGCGATAGGATAAACACCCGGCGCAAGCGGAAATTACGCCTGGGCCAGAACCGGCGAACCTAGAGCATGATCTTTGAAAGTGGAAATTGGCTTCCGGGCCGGATCAGGCAAAATCAAAGCCCTTGGGCATGACTGGAAAACCAAGCCCGGTCACGCTCCCGTCGCGGCGAGAACGGCAGACGTGAGAGAGTAATGAGCATGGACAAGTTCCCCATGACGGCGGGCGGCTACTCCGCCCTCGAAGAGGAGTTGAAGCGGCGCCAGCAAGTCGAGCGTCCGCGCATCATCCAAGCGATCGCTGAAGCGCGGACGCATGGCGACCTATCCGAGAATGCCGAATATCACGCCGCCAAGGAAGCGCAAGGCTTGAATGAAGGGCGCATTGTCGAGCTCGAAGACAGATTATCGCGCGCCGAGGTTATCGATGTATCAAAACTCTCCGGCAACACGATCAAATTCGGCGCGACCGTGACGCTCGTCGACGAGGACACGGACGAAAAGAAGACATATCAAATTGTCGGCGAGAGCGAAGCCGATGTGAAGGCCGGACGAGTCTCGATCACCTCACCGACGGCGCGCGCCCTGATTGGCAAGAAAACCGGCGATTCCGTTGAGGTGCATACGCCAGGCGGCGGCAAGAGCTACGAGATCCTGAACGTAGCTTTTCAGTGACGGATCGCGCCTCGCGATTTGCCGGCGCCGCGGGGCAGAAATCCAGCCGATGATGGACGCTCAATAATAACGCTCTGTCGGCGCCGAAGCTCTTTTCACTTGCCGGACCACGCCGCCGTAAGGCGAAGGCAGCGCCGCGCCGGCGACGGTGGCAAGCTGAGGCCGAATAAAATTCAGTCCGAGATCGTTAAGTCTGGCCTGCGATAGTTTATCGCTGGAAAGCGCTACCTGGATGATGGGGACGCTCGACGCACTGTAGCTCAAGACGAGCGGCGGCGTAACGCCGGGCGGGAGCAGTTTTAAGACAGTCTGCGATACGGCGGTTACCTGCGCCTGCGCGGCACTGATGTCCACGCCGGGCTGGAAGAAAATTTTGACGATGCCGTAGCCCGCGACCGATTGCGGCTCGATATGTTCGATATCGTTGACCGTCGTCGTTAGGGAACGTTCATAAAAATAGACGATACGGCCCGACATATCGTCGGGAGGCAAACCGGTGAAGCTCCAAATTACGCTAATGACCGGGATGCCGATATTCGGGAAAATATCGACCGGCGTCCGGACCGCGGCGAGGGTGCCGTAGATCGCAATCAGGATCGCCATAACCACAAATGTATAGGGGCGCCGAAGCGCCAATCGCACGATGGCTAGTGGATCGACTCTAAC
>QHBR01000042.1 GCA_003244015.1 Hyphomicrobiales bacterium
TGCGGATAGGTTCGGCTTGCCCCTGAGTGCCGAGCGAACTGCAACACCCCGGCCGATTTGATATCGGCTTGGTTGATCAAGACCATAGGGGGTAGTGCCTACGAAAGTGACCAGATCGGCGTTCAGCGTGCCTCCGGCTGGCAGGTCAGAGCGGGTAGAATCCACGATCAGCCGAGAATTGCGTCGCAACGCCCTGCCGAGTGGGCGACACGCCTCGCCATGATCCAATTCGTGCTCAAACGTTTGACCAGGCCATGCCATTGATCATGATTCCATTTTTCATGGATTCCTGAGTTCTGACGCGAAGTGCAACACCCCAGCGCCTTGAACGGTTTCGATTTTCCTATCCCCGGAGCCGCCTTCGCATCTCCGAAATTCGGAGGAAAGGCGGCGACGTGGAGCCCGAACATTTGCGGGTGTTGCACTTCGGGTCAGAATCCACCATCGGCTTTAAGGCACATAATACTTTACATAATCGATCCACATATCAAAATAACCTGCTGGCGGCGGATTGACCGGCCAGCCGCTGCCCATGGCAAGGTCGAGCATGAGGAACCAATCTACCGGGGGATTGTTCTGCAATGCTGGCCTTGCCGCGCTCCCTATTGGTTGGTCATCGAAATAGTACGTGACCGCCGTATCGGTGATGAGCAGTCCATGGCGATGAAAGTCACAAGTCAGATCTGGCCCAGGATGGGCATGATATATCCAGCCTCCGCCAGTTGCCGTCCTATAGGCGACTATTCCTGACTGCGTGTAGTAAGGATCGTGACCGTATTCTTCCGTGATGTCTACTTCAAGAGACCCCGTCGCTCTTTTCCGGAAGTCATGGAGGTCCATCATCCAGAATGCAGGCCAAGTGCCGCCACTCTTCGACTTGTCTGAAGTCGCGGCATTGGGGACGAGAATCCGGGCCTCATAATATCCGTTCGCTAGCCCTGGAGCGTTTGTCGTCCCATCCGGGAAGGCGCTCGCGAGGAGCCCAGAGTACCAGTGCCGCCCATACCCATTAGGATCGGCATAGTTTGGGTCATATTGTGAGCGAATTCGCAGGAAGCCGTTCTTGATCGTGTAGGGATTGTAGTGCGAGTCGGTGTGCTCGAATGCCGCGTCGCCGAAGTCGCCCCCGTTTGGCTTGTTCTCGTACCAGGTAAAACCATCGGAAGCGGTCGGCCGCGTGCATTTCGGCCACGTTCCAGTTCCTGGCTTACATGGGATCGCGCTGAGTGAATTGAACTCGTCGCTCCATTGAAGGTTCATCTCTTGCGCCGCAACTGGTGTTGGGATCACCGCGTCCTCGCCGCCAATGACAAAGAGTGTCATCATTGCGGCTAAATTGACTGTGTAAGAATTATCGCCTGGCGGCGTATTCCAAGCATTAATAGCCATGACTATAGGACCGTTTGGTTCGCTACTGAGATCAAGCTGGCCACGGAAAGTGCCGGTTCCATCATTAACGAGCAGCGTCGCCATTTTGTTATGTGTCCAAATCTCCACGTTTACGATGCCTGGCGCCTGAACTTGCACAGGGATAATTGCGGGATGAACTGTCGCATTGGTATCGGTAATAGCAATGTTAAGCAAGCTTGGATTCAATGTTTGGTTTGCTTTTACAATCGTTGGGGAGCAGGGCGATTGGATAACCATCGTATATTCGGTCGCCGTTTTCGTCTCACATGCGGAGGACAGCTCGGCCCAGGCAGTGGGAGGCCCTGATAAGGCAAGGCAATTTATGCTGACCGCAACAATTGCACCTGACAGAAGTATCGTTCGCACAATTTTCCTCGGGGAATGGAAATCAGTCGCTTGAGTTTGTCGGGAAGACGGCATCTCTGAGGGGGCTACCGAATCGGCATGTTCCAGATGTTGGATTAATTCCAACTCCCGATGAAAATGACCCATCGACACCCCAACGTCCTGGCCGGGCTTGACTCGGCCATCCAAACCTACCTTCCGTGCTGGATGCCCGGCTCATGGCCGGGCAGAACGATGAGAGTCACGATCAACGAGGTATGGTTCTTTACATGAGGCTGCTGCGTCAAGTGTTTTTTTGCGTTTCCGCGTCTTTTGGGATGGCCCTTATCGATCGGCCTGGATTGCCTCATATGCCGCCTCGGCGAACTTCTTCGCGCCAACACCTTTCGTCATTCACGAATCACCAGCGAAAGCTTCACCACTTCCGCGGGAGTCCACTAGCTACGGACATTGTGCAAAAGCTCGCGTACACATGCTCGCAAACCTACTGGCACATAACACGGAGCGTATTCTGCCATGGATGAGGTCAACGACCACAATAATACAATGCACATCGTCTGCGCAGCGGACGCCAATTATGGAGCATATGCGGGGATTACCTTGTCCTCCGTGCTTAACGCTAATGCTGATGAGCGGATACACCTCCACCTTTTTTCTGATGGCGTCAATGCGACGGACGTCACAAGGATGGCACGCATGGCTTGCCGAGCAGGCGCTCAATTCTCCACTTACGATATTAAGCAGAAACTAGAGGGCCCTTTGAAATTGCCGCGGTGCATCAATGCCTATTATTCGAGGACAATGTATTCTCGGTTGTTTCTTTCCAATCTGCTTTCCCAGGAAATATCTCAAGCGATCTATCTCGATTGCGACGTCATTTGCGTCGAAAACTCGCGAGAATTATGGAGCTTCGGTGAAGCGGTCGCGTTACTGGCAGCCGTCCGCGACGTATGGGTCGATAAGCGTCAGGAGCACAAGGCAAGTCTTGGAATGCCTGTGGAGAGCACCTATTACAACTCCGGCGTGCTGCTTATTAATGTTGAAGCGTGGCGGAGAAATAAGGTGGGGGAGCTGCTGCTCGATTTCCTTTCTCAAAGGGAAACATTTGATTATCCCGATCAAGATACCATCAACGGGGTATTGTGGAGGGAGACTGTAGAGTTGCCGCGGCGCTGGAATGTCGGGATCACATCTCCTATCCCAGGTGACGCGCCGGCACAGTTAAAAACGGCCGCAAACATTCATTTTTGGGGCGGCGTCAAGCCGTGGCATTTCGGCTATCGTGTTTTGATCGGCACCGGCGCTGAGTCGTACCGGAAGGCAAAGGCCGCTTCGCCATGGCGATGGAGGTTGCCCGATTTTCATTTAGGCAGGCTTAGGCGGAAAATTAGGGAGGCGCTGTCCACGTAGGATGTGACCGAGGGCGTCAGCACAGCCAGGCAGTTTTCCTTGCGGATTAGAATGATCCCACTTGCGTGACGGAACCGGAAATGAGCGATGCACGCAGAGCGCGGCTTCGTCTTGCATCGCCCGTTAATTTGGCGCCTGTGTACTTTGCGAACTAGAGCACATCAGTGAGCGCGAACCGATCCAACCAGCCGCGTCCGTGTCCCGTCGCCTGGTCTACGGGCAAGTTGACAGTTTGATCATGGCACAGAGGAGCGATGGTTTCCGGTGTCGTATAGCGAGAGCGTTCGACAGCCATTTCGCCGTTCTGTTTGAGCAGGATGGCCCCGACGAGACGAATGCTCGCCGCCTCGCTGGGCGAAGCCGGCCGAAGGTACAGAGCTGGCCTCGCAAATCTGC
>QHBR01000038.1 GCA_003244015.1 Hyphomicrobiales bacterium
GGTATTTTTCGAGATGCCCTAGGTGCCCTTCAAAGATTTTGCGAGGATATTTTGCGCGATGCGCCCAATTTCGCTTCTTCTTCTCGTCCCTTTCGCCGCCTTGGCTTGGGTACCCTTCTACAACCACAGCCTGCCCAATCTCTTCGGGTTCCCGTTTTTTTACTGGTATCAATTGCTTTGGGTGCCCTTGACATCCTTGGTAACCTATATTGTCTACCGGAAACTTGGGCCTGACACACGCGATGACGGCTGACATCGACTTCGCCGCGCTCGCGGTCTTCGTCTCATTGCTCGGCCTCGTCATGGCGATGGGGTTCATGGCGGCGCGCTGGCGGCGTCCCAAAACCCTCGCCAACCTTGACGAATGGGGCCTTGGAGGCCGTCAGTTCGGCACCTGGATCACCTGGTTCCTGATCGGCGGGGACATCTACACGGCCTACACCATGATCGCGGTGCCGGCGCTCGTCTATGCCACGGGCGCCTATGGCTTCTTCGCTCTGCCCTACACGATCCTTGTGTATCCGTTCGTGTTCGCAGTCATGCCAATCTTGTGGCAGGTCGCCAAGAAGTACAATCACGTGACCGCCGCCGACGTCGTCTATGGCCGCTATGGGTACCGCCCGCTCGAACTTGCCGTGGCGTTGACTGGCGTGATCGCGACCATGCCCTACATCGCGCTGCAACTGATCGGCATCGAGACGGTTTTTCACGCGCTCGGCATTCAGGGAAAACTCCCACTTGTCGCGGCATTCCTGATCTTGGCGCTCAACACGTATTCGTCCGGTCTCCGGGCGCCTGCGCTCATCGCCATCGTCAAGGATACCTTGATCTACATCGTCGTTATCGCCGCGATTTTGCTGGTCCCCTACAAGCTTGGCGGCTATGGCGCGGTATTCGAGGCCGCCGGCGCGGCTTTCGAGGCGAAGGGTTCGGGCGGACTTTTGCTCAACCCCGCGCAATTCGCGCCCTATGTCAGCCTCGCGCTCGGCTCGGCGCTTGCTCTCTTCATGTATCCGCACGCCCTCACCGGGATTTTGGCGAGCGCCAACGCCAATACGATCCGCAAGAACGCCATGTTGCTTCCAGCCTATTCCTTTATGCTGGCACTTGTCGCCCTTTTGGGATTGATGGGCCATGCGGCGGGCTTAAAGCTTTCGAACAACAATGATGTCGTGCCGCTTCTCTTCAAAATCTTGTTTCCGGGATGGTTCACCGGTTTCGCCTTCGCCGCGATCGCGATCGGCGCCTTGGTGCCCGCCGCGATCATGAGCATCGGCGCGGCAAACCTCTTCACCCGGAATTTCTGGAAAGCCTATATCAATCCCGGCGTCACCGCTTTGGGCGAGGCAAAAGTCGCCAAAATCACCTCGCTCGCCGTAGTGGCCGGCGCGCTCCTTTTCGTCTTGCTTCTCCCAACCCAATTCGCGCTCGATCTGCAATTGCTTGGCGGCCTATGGATTCTGCAAATCTTTCCGGCGGTGATTTTCGGCCTCTTCACGGGCTGGTTCCGGGCGCATGGCTTGCTCGCCGGATGGGCGGTTGGCTTTTTGGGCGGCAGCTGGCTCGCTTGGGCAAACGGTTTCAAGCCCCTGCACACGCTGCATTTCGGCGCATCCAGCATCATCCTTTATTCCGGCCTGCTCGCGCTCGCGGCGAACATCATCGTCGCAATTCTCGTGAG
The DNA here is from genome assembly GCA_003244015.1 of Hyphomicrobiales bacterium. Taxonomy (GTDB): domain Bacteria; phylum Pseudomonadota; class Alphaproteobacteria; order Rhizobiales; family Beijerinckiaceae; genus Methylocapsa. The sequence continues at coordinate 1,682 of QHBR01000038.1, forward strand.
CGCGGTGCTCCGGCGCGCCTCGCGCGGGCTTGCGCGGGCAAACTGACGGCGCCGCCCGCCATGCCGACAATCTCGCCGGCATTTTTGCCGCGCTCAACGGTGAGACCAAGCAAAATGTGTTGCGGGTTTTCGGAGGCGGCAATTTCTCGACCTTCAAATCGGCGCTTGTCGATCTCGCGGTGGCAAAACTCGGCCCGATCTGCGCCGAGATGCAACGCCTCAAGGACGATCCCGCCTTTATCGACGGCGTTCTCGTCGATGGCGCCGGGCGCGCACGCGCGATCGCGGCAGAGAACATGGCTTGCGTGAAGGATATTTTGGGCTTTTGCTGTAGCTGGGCGGCGGATTACCTCCAGCAAGCATCGCACTATGGGTTACGTTCAAGGGCGAGAGCCTTCTTCTCTTCGGCGTCGGCGGCCACGTTGTTGCCCTGCAGCTTCAAGGCAATGCTGAGATTTCTGTGAGCGCCAGCGTAAAGAGGATCCAGATCGATCGCCTTTTTGAACTCGACAAGCGCGTCGTTAATCTTACCTTGATCGCGCAGGACAATGCCAAGATTGGTGTGGGCACTCGCCAAATCCGGATCGCGTTCGATCGCCTTGCGATACGCAGCGATTGCTGCGTCGGTCTCGCCAAGACCGCTCAGGGCTAGACCCAGATTTTCATAAGCAGGTGCGTAACCAGGATCCAGCATAGTCGCGTCCCGGAATTCGGCAATTGCCTCCTTGGTCCTGCCCTGCTCGCCGAGGATAAGGCCAAGATTGTTTCGGGGCAACGCCAAACGAGGATTGAGTTCGATAGCTTTGCGGAACTCGGTGATCGCCTGTTCGGTCTTGCCCTCAGCGAATAGGACATTGCCCCGAGAGGTAGCGAGAATAGACGGATTGATCTTGTCAAAAATCATTTGCGCCGGACGCCGCGAACAAATCATCAGGATGTTCCGGATCGCCTCCCGCAGCAGTGGCATAAAGGTCTCGTCCGTTCATCCGCAATTGCAGCCAGAGCTTTTTGTCCACAACTGTAATTTCGCCAGACACATTCCAGCGGCTCTCAATACGAAAAAACCGACGTATTTGCGCAGCGAGGGCTTCAGTCGAGAAAGAAGTGCTTGGTACAACGATGCTGGGCAGATCGGATTGCCTAGTGGATCGACTCTAACT
>QHBR01000328.1 GCA_003244015.1 Hyphomicrobiales bacterium
GTTAATGCGAAGGCGCCATTTGCATCGAAGCCGGATTGCGTCCCCCACACGGGTGTTTTTAACGATGGTACAACATGACGAAAGCTTCATTTGAAGCCTGCGGCGCCGTTCTCTATTCCTCCGCAGTGCAGATTGCCATGATCACGCGAATGCCAGAATCGCTTTCGCGGATCGTGCAACAATCGAAAATTGGAGAACTTCCATGAAACCGGGTTTGCCTTTCGCCTTGACTATGATCGCCCTTGTCGGCTCCGGCGTCGCGCTTGCCGCCTTTAATGGCCACGCGGAACAATCCCCCGCCAACGTTCCGGCCGGCACGGAAAAGCACGTTTTTTCCCCCGCCGAGCGCGCCGCTTTCCCCGACGCGCGGATCGCCGCCCTCCATGCCGGTTTGAAACTGACGCCGGAGCAGGAAAAACTCTGGCCCACCGTCGAGACCGCGGTGCGCACCGCGGCCAACAATGCGACGGCCAGGCGCCAGAAATTCAAGGACGCGCCGGCGCCCGCAAGCCTCGTCGACTGGCTGCGGCGGCGCGGCGAAAACGCGGTGGCGCGGGGCCAAAATCTCGAAGCGATCGCGGATGCGGCGGCGCCCCTTTATGCCACCTTGAACGACGACCAGAAACACCGCCTGCCGGTGCTCATGCAAGCGTTAAAACCGCATTTCCTTCAACGCCGTTTCGCCATGATGGGCGGTGGCCAGGAGCATTGGCGGCGGCGCGGCGGTTGGGACGAGCCGGAGGGGTTCGCGCCGGAGGACGGCGATCCCTCCGGGCCAAACGAGCGTTAGGATCTTGAACCCCGGCGCGGTGCGGCCGGGCTTGGGATCGATATGGCGGAGACCCGCGCGCTGCCCCTCAAGCGGTTGACCTTGCCAAGCGGCGCGGGCGTCGCGCTTTGGCTCACGGGCCCCGCCGGTCCGGATGGGGTTCCGGAGCATTTGTGGAACACTCTCTCCAGCTCCGAAACGGACCGGGCGAACCGTTTTCGACGCGCGCAAGATAGAACATTGTTCGCCTTGACGCGTGGGACGTTGCGTTACCTCCTGAGCAAGGCGACGGGCGTTGCCGCGGACAAGATCGCGTTCGCGGAAGGACCTTACGGAAAGCCCCACCTGGCCGGCACCGATGGGCCACATTTCAATGTTTCCCATTCGGGGTGCTGGGCATTGATCGGATTTTCCGGCAGCCGCGCTATCGGCGTGGACATCGAATTTATGCGCGCGGCGGGCGGCGAACTGGACTTGGCGCGGTCCTTCTTTTCGGCCGCCGAATACCGTTCTCTCGAAGGCCTGGAGCGAGACAAGTTGCTTTCGTCCTTTTATAAAATCTGGACGTGCAAGGAAGCTGTTCTAAAGGCGATTGGCGCCGGAATTTCCGCGCATCTCAAGGATTTCTCGGTCGAATTGACCGAGGATGGATACGTAATCCATCCCGAACCAGATTGCTTTTCGCCCTCGCTTGCCTCCGTCGCCGTTCAACCGGTCGACGTCCCGGACGGCTATGAGGGATGTTACGCCTTGGCGTGAGCCACGTGCTATAATGCGCGTTGGCTCGAACACGCGCGCACGAGGCATTCCATGCGAAAGTTCTCCCGCCGCCAAACCTTGGCGTCCATGCTGGCCGCCGGCGCGGGCATTGCCGCCCCCGCGACGCGTGCTGCATCCCCCGCTGATTCCGCCGCCCGCGTGTCCTTTCTTCTGGTCAACGATATCTACCGGATCGACGAGAACAAGGACAGGCACGGCGGCATGGCGCGGTTCGCGGCCGTAGTGAAGGCGGAGCGCGAAAAGGCGCTCGCCGAAGGCCGCCGTCTTGTTTGCGTCCATGCCGGCGATACGCTGTCGCCGAGCCTGTTGTCGAGCTTCGATCAAGGCGCGCATATGATCGATCTCTTCAACGATGTGGGGCTCGATGTTTTCGTTCCCGGCAATCATGAGTTCGATTTTGGCAAGGATATTTATTTCGAGCGGATGGGAGAAGCTCGTTTCCCGATCCTTGCGGCCAATCTCAGGGATGCCGCGGGGTTGAGTCTGCCGCGTCATCAGGATCAGATTTTGATCGAGGCGGACGGCCTCAAGCTCGCGCTCATCGGCGCCCGCCGATCTCGTCATCGCCATCGTGCATGCCGACAAGGTGACGGGCGCCGCCTTGATGAATACGCATGCCGTCGATCTCATCCTGTCCGGCCATAATCACGATCTGCATATCGATTTCGATGGCCGCACCGCGTTCGTCGAATCCGAACAGGACGCAAATTATGTCACTGTCGTCGATATAGAGGTCGCGAGGACGCGGGACGAAGCAAGCCGCTCGCTTCCGTGGTGGCCAGACTTTCGCGTCGTCGATACGGCGAAGACCGATCCCGATCCTTCGATGCTTGCCAAGGTCCGCGATTACCAGGCCGGGTTGGAGAAGCAGTTCGATGTCGAGATCGCGACCCTTGCCGCACCCCTCGACAGCCGCACAGGGGCCGTGCGCTCGGGGGAGTCCGCGATCGGCAATCTCATCGCCGATGCGCTCCGCACGGCGGCAACAGCCGAAGTTGCGATCATCAATGGTGGCGCAATCAGAGGCGACAAATTCTTTCCGGCGGGCAGCAAACTCTCGAAGCGCGATATCCTCGACGAACTCCCTTTCGGCAACAAGACCATGCAGACGATTGTTCCGGGCAAAGCCATTTGGGATGCGCTTGAGAACGGGTTTTCTCAGATCGAGCGCCAATCGGGGCGGTTTCCGCAAGTTTCCGGGCTCTCCATCGTCGCCGATCCGACGGCGCCGCCAGGTGCGCGGGTAAAGACGGTGATGGTTAATGGCGAAGCGCTCGACCCCGGCCGCGATTACAAGCTTGCGACCAATGATTTCTTGGCGCGCGGCGGCGACGGTTATGGGATGCTCGCGGGCAAGACACAGGTGAGCGCGGATTCCGGCACAAGGCTCGTTGCCCTCGATGTGATCGACTATGCCGAAGCATTGAAACTTATCGGCGCAAAGATCGAGGGACGGATCGTGTTTCGATAGCGGCGCCGGCACCGGCAACTTGGCCAAGCCGTATACCGACCAGATCGCTGCCGAGATGCCCAGCATTGCCTTCCTCCACTGTCGATAGCAAATTAACTTGGCCGGTTTTGGCAGCACATCATATGCCCGCTTCTGCTGTTTCCGTTCTCCTCTGGAACTGTGGACGAGGCGTTTGCCTTGTCCACAGTTCCAGAGGTCGGCCGCCGAGCGGATTGAGGCGGCTTTTCTTGCTTCCTGCGAAAAAACGTGCTCATCCGCACCCCCTGACGGGCCTCCGTCCGGCCCATCAAACCCTCCTCAAGGGCTTGAGAGTTACCGGACAGATCGTGCGCTACCGACCCTCGGTTTTCCTCCGCTTGAAAGGACACCGCGCATAAGCTAGTGTTGCTGCGCCGCATCGTTATATTGCGATGGAGCCCTCGTGCATGGCACGCCAGGCTCGCCGCAACGAACCTAAGGAAAGCAGCCCCATGAGCGCGACAACCGGCTCTTTTAGTATCGGCGATACCACCGTCCAAATGCCGGTCAAGACCGGAACAATCGGACCTTCGGTTGTCGATATTGGCAAGTTCTATGCCCAGTCCGGAATGTTCACCTACGATCCTGGTTTCACCTCGACGGCGAGTTGCGAATCGGAGATCACCTATATCGACGGCGACCAGGGTGTGTTGCTCTATCGCGGCTATCCGATCGAGCAGATCGCCGAGCACGGCGATTACCTCGAGACCTGTTATCTCTTGCTCTATGGGCAATTGCCGGCGGCCGTTCAGAAGAAGGACTTCGACCATAGAGTCACTCGGCACACGATGGTGCATGAGCAGATGGCCAGGTTCTTCCAGGGTCTGCGCCGCGACTCCCATCCGATGGCGGTGCTGGTGGCGAGCGTGGGAGCGCTCTCGGCCTTTTATCACGATTCGATCGATATTTCAGATCCGAAGCAGCGCATGGTGGCGTCGTTTCGTCTGATAGGCAAAATGCCGACCCTCGCCGCGATGGCGTACAAATATTCGCTCGGCCAGCCTTTCATTTATCCAAAGAACGAGCTCGATTATTCCTCGAATTTCCTGCGCATGTGCTTCGCCGTGCCGTGCGAAGACTATAAGATCAATCCGGTTTTTGCCCGTGCCCTCGATCGCATCTTCATCCTCCATGCCGATCATGAGCAGAATGCGTCAACCTCGACGGTGCGGCTTGCTGGCTCGTCGGGCGCAAATCCGTTCGCCTGCATCGCCGCGGGCGTGGCGTGCTTGTGGGGCCCGGCGCATGGCGGCGCCAACGAAGCCGCGCTCAAAATGTTGATGGAAATCGGCACCGTCGAGAATATCCCGAAGTTCATCGCCCGTGCCAAGGACAAGAACGATCCATTCCGGCTCATGGGGTTTGGCCACCGCGTCTACAAAAACTATGACCCGCGCGCCAAGATCATGCAGAAGACATGTCACGATGTCCTGAACGAACTCGGCATCAAGGAAAGCCCGTTGCTCGATGTCGCGATGGCGCTTGAGAAAATCGCTCTGAGCGACGAATATTTCATCGAGAAGAAGCTCTATCCCAATATCGATTTCTATTCCGGGATCACGCTGAAGGCGATGGGCTTCCCGGTGTCGATGTTCTGCGCGCTTTTCGCGGTGGCGCGCACCGCCGGCTGGATCGCGCAATGGAAGGAAATGATCGAGGATCCAGGTCAGAAGATCGGCCGTCCGCGCCAGCTCTACATCGGTTCGCCGAAACGCGACTACGTCGCGATTGACAAACGCTCGTAACAAAGGCCGCTTAAGGTAAAATCGTTTGACGTTGCAATGTGGACAATACCGCCGCAATGGGTCCGCGGCCAAATCCTGTCATGGCAATGGCCGAACGGAAGGGGCATCGTGCTTGCATAAATAAAACGCTCTCGAGCGCACGGCTTGGCGCGGACCCCGCGCGAGAACCGTTCGCCACCGCTTGCGCCAATCCTCAAGACTTGCAGGCCGGCAAAGTCCCCTTTTGCGGCGCCGTTGCACCGCCGAACCGCCGCTCTTCGGCCGCGGCGCCCCCATACGGTCTTCCCAATCGTACCGCGCGCTCAAACCCGCGCCAACGAACAATAAGGCCCCGCCGGCGCAGAGGTCTCGTTTCACGTGAAACATTTTGGTGCGATTAGCGGCGAGGACCGGTCAATCCTCATGCCCGTTGGCATGATGCGCGTCGTAGAGCCAATCAAAACGGGCGAGCATTTTTTGGCCGCCCAGCGCGCGCAATGCCATATCGCGGAGTAGCGCCGCGGGACCGGCAAGATGGTAGATTTTGGCTTGCCTGCGCGACTCCCGCTGCACCCGCGCCGCGCGGGGGCGCCGGGCCTCTTGATAAGCGCGGAGACTCGTTTCGATATTTTGGCCGCGTGTCAAAACTTCGCCTAAGGCGCCTGCGTCCTCGATGGCCTGGGCCGCGCCCTGGGCCAGGAATGGCAGCATGGGATGCGCGGCATCGCCCATGAGCGCCACGCGCCCTGCTACCCAGCTCGCGATCGGATTGCAATCGAAAAGGGGCGATTTCCGCCAATCGGGAGCGGCGCCCAGCAAATCCCGCGCGGCTTCGTCCCAACCCGAAAAGCGCGCTCCGAGAAAGCCCGGCTCACCTAGGCTCGACCAGAAATCTGCTCCATCCGGGCGGAAAACTTCGTCGACGATCGCGACGACATTGATGACGGCGCCGCCGCGCAAGGGATAATGAACGAGATGCGCGTTGCGCCCGAGCCAAAGGGTTGTCTCTTCGCGGCGCATCGCGGGCGGGGCGCGGGCGGCATCGACCGTGGCGCGCCAGGCGGTCCAGCCCGAAAATTTTGCGCTATCGGCGCCGAGCCTTTGCCGCACGAAGGAGCGCACTCCGTCCGCGCCGATCAGGCAATCGCCCGCCGCCTTCAGCCGGACCGCGCCTTGCGCGATGGCAATCGCGACGGAGTTTTCGCCGGAAGCAAAGCCCGCGACGGCGGCTCCCATTTGGAGTCTGATGCTGGATTCGCGCGCGATGGCTTCCAGAAGAGCGCGCTGGAGATCGGCGCGGTGGACGACAAGATAGGGCGCGCCCCAGCGCCGCTCCGCGTCATCGAGCGGCATGAGCGCGAGGGTCGCGCCATCCCGCGCGCGGCGGATTCTTACCGCCTTCGGGCGAAGAGCGAAGGGCGTCAGGCGCTCGATTACGCCGAGCCTTCCCAAAATCGCGCTGGCGTTCGGCGAGAGCTGGAGGCCTGCCCCGGTCGCTTCGAGAACGTTCGCTTTTTCGTAGAGGCTGACCCGCCAGCCTCCCCGCGCGAGGCATAATGAAGCGCAAAGCCCGCCGATCCCGGCTCCAGCGATCACCGCATGCGGCGGGTTCATCGCGGCGGCTCAGGCGCGTTCAATCGCTGGCTTTGCCTCGGATTCAGAATCGAGACCGGGCTCGAAAGCGCATTCCGGCGGTTCGCACCCTCCATCGAGACGCGCGTCATAAACATAATGCGTCGAGCAATAGGGGCAGATCGCGTCGTTGCTGTCGCCCATGTCGATGAAAATATGCGGATGGTCGAAGGGAGGCAATGCGCCGACGCACATGAATTCCTTGGCGCCCACCCGCACTTGCGGAACGCCCGGTTGGTTGTGGAAATGCGGCGTGCTATGGGTGGCCATGATCTGTCCAAGTCGCGAAGGGAAAGCGCGCGCAACATAGGCGGCCGGGCGGGGTTTGGGTAGCCCCCGGACGCCGCAGCGGCGGACCCAGCGCCATGGGTTATTGGAGGCGGCAAATGAGCGGCGCACCGGACTGGTTTACGCGCGGCATCGGCCATATTTGGCTGCCCTACACGCAGATGCAGACGGCGGGGGACCCGCTTCCCGTCGCGCGCACGCAAGGAAGCCGGATTTATCTCGCTGACGGCCGCGAGCTCATCGACGGGATCGCGAGCTGGTGGACCGCCTGCCACGGATACAATCACCCGCATATTCGCGCAGCGGTCTTAGAGCAGCTCGGTCTGATGCCGCACGTCATGTTTGGCGGTCTCGTGCATGAGCCGGCACTCGATCTGGCGCGGCGGCTCGCGGTGCTGCTGCCCGCTGGGCTTACCCAAGTTTTTTTCTGCGACAGCGGCTCGGTCGCGGTCGAGGTCGCGATGAAAATGGCGGTGCAGTTCTGGCTCAATAAAGGCATTACACAACGTAGCCGCTTCGTCGCGTTCAAGGGCGGCTATCACGGCGACACCTTTGCGACGATGTCGGTCTGCGACCCCGAGGAAGGAATGCACGGACTCTTTGCGAAAGTCTTGCCGCAACAAATCATCGCGGAGCTTCCGGCCGATGCTCCTGCCGCGCAAGCGTTCAATGCTTTGCTGGAGCGTCATGCGCAAGAACTTGCGGGCATTATCGTCGAGCCTTTGGTGCAAGGCGCGGGCGGCATGTTGTTTCACGACGCGGAAGTGCTGCGGCATTTGCGAGCGGCGGCCGACCGGCATGGCCTGCTCTTGATTTTTGACGAGATATTTACCGGTTTTGGCCGCACCGGAACGATGTTCGCCTGCGAGGCGGCGGACGTTACCCCGGACATTATCACTCTGTCGAAGGCGTTGACCGGCGGGACCATGGGCCTCGGCGCGACGCTTGCCACGCGCAAAGTGTTCGAGGCGTTTCTGTCGGACGCGCCAAACCATGCGCTGATGCATGGCCCGACTTTTATGGCCAATCCGCTCGCCTGCGCCGCCGCTAACGCTTCCCTCGATCTTTTCGAAAGCGAGCCGCGCCTTGCGCAGGTCGCGGCGATCGAGGCGGCGCTTGCCCGCGATCTCGAACCCGCGCGAAGTTTTCCCCGCGTGCGCGACGTGCGAGCCAAAGGCGCGATCGGGGTTGTCGAACTCGATCGCATCAATGATCCCGGCGCGTTGAGGCGCAGGTTTATCGAAGCGGGCGTCTTCGTGCGGCCCATCCGCAATATCGTCTATCTGACGCCCGCCTTCACGATCGGCGAGGAGGATTTGAACCGCCTCACCGGCGCGGTCATCTCGGTTCTCGAACAATGGACGCGGCTTTAGCGCCAGCGAGCGCTTGCCTTGTGCCAATATGGGCTTGGGGAGATTCAAATGTCTGACCAAAGCGAAAAATTCGCCGAAGAGGCGCACAACCTCGATGCGGCGCGCAAGGCCGTCGAGGACGCGGCCTCTGTCAGCGCAGGGCTTTGGCTGAGCTATCTTTTTGTGCTGCTCGATATCGCCATCGCAGCGGGCGCCGTGACCCATAAGGATCTTGCTCGAAAGTCCGGTTAAACTGCCTTTTCTCAATGTTGAATTACCGCTCGTCGCCTTCTTTTTTCTCGCGCCGATTCTGTTCATCGTCTCTCATGCCTATACACTGGTGCATTTCGTCATGCTCGCGGCGAAGGTTGGCGTGTATGATGCCGAACTCAAAAATCAGCTCGGCGACGCGCCCGAGACAAGGGAGGGTTTGCAACGGCAATTGCCGAGCAATATATTCGTGCAATTTTTGGCGGGGCCGAGGGACATACGCAAGGGCGGGCTGGGGTTTTTCTTGAAAGCGATCGCCTGGGTCTCTCTGGTGACCGGCCCGGTTCTTTTGCTGCTTCTGATCCAGGTGCAATTTTTGCCTTATCATCTTGAATGGGTCACTTGGGTGCAGCGCGTAGCGATCATCGTTGACGTGATCCTTTTGTGGGCGCTTTGGCCCGCCGTGCTTAATGGGCGCAGCAAGCTGATGTGGCGCCTCGAACGCAGGGGAACAGGTTGGCGGGCTGGGCTCGCCTTGACCGGCGGCTACATTGCCGGGGTCGCCGCCTGTTGGCCCCGATCGGCGTTGCCTTCACAGCTGCGACATTTCCCGGCGAAGCGATGGAGGATTGGAGCGGAAAATGGAAGCCCATCCCGCTCAATCCTGTATCAGCATGGCGCAGACAAAAGGATTCGAAGGATCAATTGATATGGACCTCCTTCCACGATCTTTTGTTCAATGGCCAAGTTGATCCTGTGGCAAGACGGCGCAAGAGTCCCTTTTCGAATACGCTGGTGCTCCCGGTTTTCGACGCACTCGAAGCCGCAAAGATCGGCGATCCCAAAAAGCTCGACAGCGTAACATACACACTGAGCCTACGCGGACGCCATCTCGAAGGCGCTGTTTTTGATAACGCGGATTTGCGCAAGGCCGATCTGGGGGGCGCGCAGCTCCAGGGCGCGTCGCTCGATTACGCGCAGCTTCAAGGTGCGTCGCTGCGGGGCGCGCAGCTTGAGGGCGCGTCCCTCTCCGGAGCTCAGCTTTAGGGCGCGTCGCTATGGGACGCGCAGCTTCAGGGCGCGTCCCTCTCTGGCGCGCAGCTTCAGGGTGCGTCCCTCTCCGGAGCGCAGCTTCAGAGCGCGAATTTTAATAATTCGACACTTTCTGGAACGAATATGGGTGGCGCGGCGGTGTGGCGCACGAGCTTCAAGGATGCCAAGCTTGGCCGATGTCTTCGAGGACAGTTTGAAAGAAAAAGCAATCTTAAAGGGTGAGTTTGTTACACTCAAGGCTTATATCGGGGAATATGTACCAGAAAGTCTAATGATAGAGGGTGGACCCCTTCTCGGCACGGCACTTGTCACGGAAGAGCGCCTGAGACAGAGGCTACGTGAAGCCGCGCTGAAACGCATCGAGAAATTGAACCCGGACATATTTGGCCCCGAAGCGAGCCAGACCCAGGCGCTTGAAAAAGGACGCGCGGACAAAGCCGCATATCAGAAAGCTTTGGCGGATCAACTCAAAAGCCTTGTCTGTCGTCCTCGTGACGAAATCGCCGCGTACATTGTGCGCGAGCTGATGACAGTCCGGAACAGAATGTCTCGCGTTGCCGAGGCTGGGCCTTTCGCGCCGGGCCTCGTCAAAAGCATCCTCGCCCCCTCTTGCCCGGTCTCCGCCGCGCTCACCGACGCCGACAAGGCGACGCTGAAAAAGCAAGCCGAAAAGATACAACCAAGCCAAAGCAAGCAATAATTCATCAACGCTCTAAGTCAGGCCGGCGGGAGCTAAAACGCCGGTTTGTCGAGGCGCGGGTTTTCGTGCGGCCCATCCGCAATATCGTCTATCTGGCACCTGCCTTTACAATCGGCGAGGCGGATCTGAGCCGCCTCACCGGCGCGGTCATCTCGGTTCTTAAACATTGGACGCGGCTTTAGCGCGCGGGCGGCGTGCTTGCCTTGTGCTACAATGGGCTTGAGGGGAACTCAAATGTCGAAGCGGCTTCGCGAGATGCGGCTGTCCCCCGCCCGCGCCGCACGGGTGGAAAAGCCCGCCGTGCCTGAGGGATGGCGACGGCGGAGGCCGTGGACATGATGGACAACGCCGACGCGTTGACCGCATCCCTGCGCTGGCCATACCTCCGCAATCGCGTTGGAAGCGATCGCTCCGCCATCAAGCTTCGCTTGACGGAACCTTTGGCCAGCTCCGCCCTCTACAACGGCATAAGACGCAGCCTTTGGCGGCGCGACAAAAGGAATCAGGAGCGGGCGGATCTTCCAACTAAGAAACCGCCTCGATGGTCCCGCCGATGGGGTCCATTTCATGAAAGATTTCAAAACTGTCTCAAGCGGGCATGGCGAGGAGGCCAGCCGAGGCGTCCGCCCCGCCGAACAAGAGCTGCCGCCCGCGTGGTCCCAGGCAAGCGCGCTAATTGCCCGCCCGCCCTCGGGCGCCGCACGCACAAAAACTTCGGCGCCGTCGGGGATCCGGCAAAGCAGCAGAAGCCCGTCCTCATAGCCCTGAGCCAAGACAAGCGATTTTGGGTGAAACGCGACGCACGTGACTTTGGCGTTTCCAGCGCCGCATTCGCGCGGGGCCTTGTTGATCGGCCCGTCCTTATCCTTGAACGGCCAAATGATCGCGGCATCGGCTCCGGAAGTCGCCAGCCAATGGCCATCGAAGGACCAGGACAGCGAGCGCGTTTTCGCCGGATAGCCGCTCATGCGCATGTCCTTCTGGTCGGCGACGCGCCAAGCGTGCAGCGCGTTTTCCTGCATCGCGTCGCGAGAAAACGCCCGTCCGGGGACGCCGTTATGGAAAGATGCGAGCCTTTCCATTTGAATAGATCCGGCGGCGCGGCGGCATTCGGAAACCATAAGGTCGCGCCATCGTAATGGGCGATCGCGATCCGGTAGCCTTTCGGCATGAAGGCGAGCCCGCGCACGCTCGAAGGTGCAGCAAACGTTTTGACGCCGCCGTCGCGATCGCGGGCGCGTACATTCTTGCTGCTCGACCAGGCGATCGACCCGTCGCCGCGGGCGGCGAGCGCATCGATCCATTTGCCTTTTTCATCCGCGATCTCTGAAACGCCGCCATCTTGGGAGACCGCCACCACGCGGCCATCATCGCCCCCGGTGATGAATTTGTCCCTCGACGCGACGGCAACGAGAATGGCGACGTCGGGATGCGCGGCGATGCGCTGTTCGGCCTCGGGCGTGGCGAGCAGCACGGTGCCGTCTTCGAGCGCAAGCGCCGGGATTTTCCCAAGGAAAGCCGCCGCCGCCACTGGGGCCCCGGCATCGAGCGGCGTGACGTGGGCGGTTAGCGAGGCAGCGGCCATGATCTTATTCTTTGGCGCTTGCGCGTCGCGGCATCGCTTCAAATATTATGCCGCGCAGCTCAAGAAGCCCCTGGTAATCTCGTCTTTTTTCAAATTGCGGCCGATGAAGACGAGCCGGCTCAGGCGTTTTTCTTGCGGTTTCCATTCGCGCTGGAGATCGCCGTCGAGAAGCATGTGCACGCCTTGGAAGACGAAGCGCTTGGGCTCATCCTTGAAGGCGAGAATGCCTTTCGCGCGCAGGATCGACGCGCCCTCCTCTTGAACATAGTTTTGCAGCCAGGGCATGAATTTGTCCGGATCGACATCGCCTTCGATCGACAGGGCGACGGACTGCATGTCTTCGTCGTGATAATGTTTTAAGCCGTGCGCCTCGTGGCGGCCGTGCCCATCGTGGTGTTCATGGCCATGATAGCCATGATCATGATGATCTTCGGCGTTGAGAAATTCCGGCTCGATTTCGAGGATGCGCTGCAAGTCGAAGGCGTTGCGGCCGAGCACGGCGTCGAGCGGCACACCGCAATTCACGGTCTTGTGCAGTTTCGCATAGGGGTTGATCGCGCGAATACGCGCTTCGATCTCGCTAATATCGTCCGCGCAAACGAGATCGGTCTTGTTGAGGATAATCACATCGGCGAAAGCGATTTGGTTCTTGGCCTCCGGCGCATCCTTGAGCCGCTCAGTGAGCCATTTGGCGTCGGCGACGGTGACGACCGCGTCGAGCTGAGCTGCATCGCGCACATCGGCATCGACAAAAACGGTCTGCGCCACGGGGGCGGGATCGGCGAGGCCTGTCGTCTCGACAAGGATCGCGTCGAACTTGCCCTTGCGCTTCAGCAAGCCTTCGACGATGCGGATGAGATCGCCGCGCACCGTGCAACAGATGCAGCCGTTGTTCATTTCGAACACTTCCTCGTCGGCGCCGACGACGAGATCGTTATCGATGCCGATTTCGCCGAATTCATTGACGATGACGGCGAACTTTTGGCCATGATCCTCGGAGAGGATGCGGTTCAAAAGCGTCGTCTTACCGGCGCCGAGATAGCCGGTGAGCACGGTGACGGGAATTTTTTCGGCCATTTGAAACTCCAGCAGCAGGTCGTCCGGCCGCGGCGCGCCGCCTGGTGGAAAGCGCGGCAGATGCGGAAAACCATGGGTTTTGTTGGCAAGCTTGTCTTAGAGTTGCACGCGCGCGTCAAGGCCGCCGCTAGTGGTCTGATTCATTCG
>QHBR01000103.1 GCA_003244015.1 Hyphomicrobiales bacterium
TTATATTTGTGCCGCTCGGCCCAGCGCGCATACATGCGAAACAGCATGCGCGCCCAATCGCAGCTCTCGGTGCCGCCGGCGCCGGCATGAACCTCGATATAGGTGTCGTTGGCATCGGTCTCGCCGGAGAGCAGTGCCTCGATTTGGCGGCGCTTCGCTTCCGCCTTCAGGGCTTTCAGCTGGTCGAGGCCTTCCTTTTCAAAAGCCTCATCTTGTTCCGCCTCGGCGAGTTCGACAAGCGTGATCGCGTCCAAAAGTTCGCTTTCGAAACGATTGAGGGAACCAAGCCTATCCTCGAGTCCGGTGCGCTCGCGCATGATTTTTTGCGCGGCTTCGGCGTCGTTCCAAAGGTTTGGGTCTTCGGCCTTGGCGTTCAGCTCGGCAAGGCGGCGGGCGGCGGCATCGACGTCAAAGATGCCTCCTCAGCAATCCCATCGATTGCTTGATCGATTGGACAAGCGCTTCGGTTTCGGCGCGCATTATTGTGCTCACTTCGCAGGAACATGGGAAGGGGACGAAGATGCAGCAAGATAGCAACATCTGGAATTGTTGTAAACAGCATAGGAGGGGTGTCTAAACGCGCCGTTGCCCTACGAAGCGCTCAGCCTTCGCAAGAGGGGTGGAGGCACAATGCGTGGGGGTGCTTTACCTTTTCGTTCCTAATGCCATTGACAGATCTTGCTGCCGGCAATTAACTTGCATGTGCCCAATTAAAGTGGCAGCCATTCATCCAGTGAATCTCGGTTTACCACAGGTAAACTGGGCGAGGCAGAAGCTGCCGTAATTGCGCAAACAGCAGGAGGAGACAACAGTGCAAACGAAATCGATTCTGAAAATTGTTGTCGTCGCAATCGTGGTTCCACTTGCACTTGCTATAACCGTAGGGACTGCCGCTGCTGGGTGCAAGAGCGGTTATGTTTGGCGCGACGCTCAGAATGGCGATGGTGTCTGCGTTACGCCTGAGGACCGGGCGGAAGCTAAGGCGCAGAACGCCAACGCCCGCAACAACCGGGTAGTCGGCGGTGGCAACTACGGGCCAAACACTTGCCGTGTTGGATATGTCTGGCGGGAGGCGTTTGGAGGCGACGTTGTTTGCGTGACGCCGTATGAACGCCAAAAGGCCCAAAAACAAAATGCGGAAAACCCGCAACACTCCCTGCCATAACTGCTGATCCTGCCGCCCGTAATGGATGTCCCTTCCGTCGGCACTGTGCCCTTTGCCGGGACGAAACGTGCAGCGTTCTATACCGCAGAATTGGTTGAACAGGAATAGCCGATGATAGCAGGTACAGGCGTAGTCGCGGTTCCAGAGGCTGTTCTCCTGTTCGCCATGGGTTGGGCTCGCGCTCCAATCCATGTCGAACACGATGTCCCACGGCGGGGGCGACCTTGTACACGGTTCATCCATTGGCCGGGAATGTCGACGAGCACCAATAGGCTCTTTTCATTTGCTGCTCACACAAGGATTTGATGATTAGCGATCCTAATGTAGGGGCGGCTGCGTGTCGAGGGCGGGGCCAGCCGCTTGCGGTCTACGGCGTCTGACCCGGGCGCGAAACACGTCATCTTCTCTGGCACCGGGGTCAATCCCGTTGCAGATGCTTCGTACCCCACTTGCACATCATGTCCGTGATCGGCCGCAGTGTTCGCCCGTAGGGCGTCAGCGAGTATTCCACCCTGGGCGGCACGACCGGATGGACCTTGCGATGGACGATGCCGTCTTGTTCCAACTCACGAAGCTGCTGAGTCAACATGCGTTCACTGATGTGAGGGATTTTGCGCCGCAGCTCTCCGAACTGGCAGACCTGATCCCGCAACCAGAACAGGATGAGCGCCTTCCATTTGCCCCCGATCACAAAGGAGCAACTTGGCGATCTGATGCAACCGGAAGCGGCCAAAGCATTAGAAATGACGGTGTCGGGTGTCCTGCCTTCAGCCCATTACATTAACTAAAGCGAGGAAGGAGGAGTTATGGCGAGGATGCGTGCGGTCCATGTCCCGAGGCCGGGCGGACCATTTGAGTTGATCGAACGAGAGGTCCCTCAATCCGGCCCCGGCCAGGTTCGGATCAAGGTGGACGCCTATGGCATTTGCCACAGCGACTCGCTCGTCAAAGAGGGCCACTGGCCCGGCCTCCAGTACCCACGTGTTCCAGGACACGAGGTGGCCGGAGTGGTTGATGCTGTGGGCGCTGGCGTGGCCGAATGGACGGCGGGCCAGCGGGTTGGCGTGGGCTGGTATGGCGGTCACTGCGGCCATTGCGAGTCCTGCCGTCGCGGCAGCTTCATCACCTGCGCCAATCTTCAGATAAGCGGAATCTCGTACGACGGCGGCTACGCTGACTACATGATTGTGCCGGCCCAGGCGTTGGCGCTGGTGCCCAAGGAGCTCTCCGCTACGGAAGCTGGGCCGTTGCTCTGCGCCGGCCTCGGACACCTGGGCGTTCAGTTCGCCGCCAAGATGGGCTTTCGCACTGTGGCCATCGCCCGCGGGAAGGTCAAAGGGTCGCTGGTGCACAACCTCGGCGCCCGGCACTATATCGACAATCAGACCCAGGATCCAACCGAGGAACTGATGAAGCTGGGCGGCGCCAGAGTGATCCTGGCGACGGTCACCAATGCGAAGGCCATGAGCGCCATGGTCGGTGGGCTCGATGTGTACGGGAAGCTCATCGTCGTCGGTGCGCCGCCCGAGCCCGTCGAACTGTCCGCGCTTCAGCTTCTGGTCTCACGCCGGTCGATCATGGGCTGGCCCTCGGGAACCTCGATCGACTCGCAGGATACGCTGGCTTTCAGCGTGCTAGCCGGGGTGCGGTCCATGAACGAAATCTACCCGTTGGAGCGGGCCGCCGAGGCCTACGAACGTATGATGAGCGGCAATGCCCGGTTTCGAGTTGTTCTGACCACGGCCGGGTAACGCGGCGCTACACTGCTCCGGCGGCGGCGGTTAACAGGCAATGGAAGACTCGCGGCGCGACGATCACAAGGAGACTGGACGTGTCGAATCCTTCAGCGACGGCGTCATTGCCATTGCCATCACCCTGTTCATCCTGGAACTCAAGGTTCCCACGTCCGATGACATTGCCTCGGTGAGTTTGTTCGCCAAGCTGTTGGGCTTGTGGCGAGTTTCCTTGCTTTCGTGACGAGCTTTGGAACAATTCTGGTCATGTGGGTCCAACACCACCGCATCTTGCGGCTTGTGCGAACGATCGATTATCCGTTTCTCTACTGGAACGGTTTTTTGCTGTTGACCATCAGCTTCGTTCCCTTTCCGACGGCGCTGTTAGCCGGGCATCTTGCCAGTCCCGGTTCGGCCATGGCGGCGGCAGCTGTATATGCGGGGACGTTTGTGGCGGTCGCCTTAGCGTTCACCGGGGTGTGGCGACACATGCGAAGGCATCCGCGCCTTTTGTTCGCCACGGCCGATCCTGATGAGCTCGAAGGAATTTCACGCCAGTACCGCTTCGGCCCTCTGCTTTACCTGATCGCCTTCGGACTGGCGTTTGTTTCGCCTGCCGCATCCATTGCCGCCTGTCTTGCTATGGCGATCTTCTTTGCGTTCGCCGGCCGGCCGGTCTGGCTCATTTCGTGAAAAAATAGGAATGAGGCCCGCCGCCAATGCCCGTAGTTCGCAAACATCCGTACCCGTGTTCAATTAAAGGAGCAAGAATACGTGACAAAACACCCGGACCGGCAATCGACAGGTTAGGAGAACCAAGATGAAGATAATCGCTTATGACCACTTTAAGCCCCGCGTCACCATGGAGACGATCACGCCCTACTTGCCCGAGGAAGTAGCCAACGTGTGGCGGCTGTGGAAAGCCGGCATCGTCCGAGAAAACTACGCGCGCGCCAACGAGCCAGGAGTTGTAATCGTTTTCGAGTGCGAGAGCGTCGAACAATGCAAACGCTACACGGATGACTTCCCGCCGACGAAAGCCGGGTTACTTGAGTGGTTCTATATTCCCGTCCAGGCACCTCTCCCCATCGAAACGCTTTTTGGGCCTGCGGTTGACGTAAAATAATCGTACGATCGCACGCTGACGAAACCGGGCGCGAAAGGCCGCTAATGCTAAAGCATCGCAGGCGAACTCAAAAGGCGCTTAATACTGGAGGTTTAACGTGGAACACGGCTTCGGATTAGACATTCCACTTACGCTCGAAGAGGTCTGCGACCCGAGACGCGCGGCTCTCATCGTGTATGACATGCAGGTTGGCGTTGTCCGCCAGATACCTGATGGCGCCAAGGTTGTGCGTCAGGCGGTCCTGGTCGTAGAGAGCGCGCGTGCGGCGGGAATCCGGATTTTCTACACGAGGCACATGTCGCTGCCCAATGAGCTGGCCGGCGTCACCCAGTTGCGAACCGCGATGGCATGGCAACGGCTCAAACACGTTGCGGATGTAAGGCCGGGCTTTCTTCGCGACTCGCCGGCGTTTCAACTCACCCCGGAGCTCGCGCCGCTTCCCAGCGAGGCAATTTTCGATAAGATCACGATGTCGGCGTTCGCCGGCACGCCCTTGGATATCGCCCTGCGCGACTGCGGCCTTTACGCCTTTGCGATCGTGGGCATCGCGCTGGAAGTGGGAATCGAGCCGACCGTCCGCCACGCGACCGATCTTGGCTACATCCCAATCGTCGTCACCGACGCTTGTGGGTGGCGCGACAAGGCTGCCCATCGGCGCGCACTGGACGGCCTCGCCTTCGCGGGTGGTTCCTTCCAGACCGACGCTGCGACGATTTGCAATCTTTTTGCAACAGCAGCGAAGGGCGGCGAGACTTAGCCGAAGACGGGCCGGCCCGCGAATCCGCGGTCTTTGGTCAGGGGTTGCTCTTGCAAAGCGAGAGGTGTCACCCTTAACCTGGGCCTCCGACCCCCACATTTGTGGTCCAAAGCAAAAAGACGAGACAACTTTCGTGAATTACCGCAAAAAGCTGATCGTCAAGCCCGGTCAAAAGCTCCGTCTCAAGGACATCGATCCCGCTTTCAAGGGCCGCCACGAGACACATGAGCCGGCCGCGCAGGAACTGGAAAGATATCGCGAAAAGCTCGGCCAACTGCAAGCCTTGTTATATGCGGAGAAGAAGCACTCCGTTCTGATTGTCCTTCAGGCAATGGATGCCGGCGGCAAGGACGGCACGATCAACCACGTATTCACCGCGTTCAATCCGCAAGGAACATCGGTGGTCAGCTTCAAGCAGCCAACCCCGATTGAACTGGATCATGATTTTCTCTGGCGGGTCCACCCGCATGCGCCGCCAAAGGGATGGGTGGCGATCTTTAATCGCTCCCACTACGAGGATGTATTGGTCACGAGGGTCCACAAACTGGTGGACAAGCCCACATGGACCGCGCGCTACGACCGGATCCGCAGCTTCGAGTCGGAGCTTAGGGAGAGCGGAACCACGATTGTAAAATTCTTCTTGCATATCAGCAAGGAGGAGCAGCTCGCGCGCTTTGGGAAGCGTCTTGACGATGTCGCGCGCAATTGGAAAATCAGCGAATCGGATTATGCCGAGCGCGCGCTTTGGGACGATTATATGGAGGCATTCGAGGATGCCCTCGCCGCGACCAGCACGCACGAGGCGCCTTGGTATGTGATCCCCGCCAATCACAAATGGTTTCGCAATTTGGCGATATCGCGAATTGTCGCGGATACGATGGAAGAGCTTGGCATGGCGTATCCCAAGCCAACGGTTGATCTCACCGATATAAGGCATAAATACCACACGTCGGCGGAAGCGGAACGCAGGGACAAGCGCCGCGAGGCGGCCGCGCCAGGAAAATCCGCCAAACCGCGTGGGTAGTTGACCCCATTCGGGGTGCGGCGATGCACAGACGCGCCAGGAACGAGACGCTAGCGCAAGGCACGGAACCGGACGTTTGACAGGGATTACTTTGATGACCACATCGGACAATTCGGCCCCGCGCGCGGCCATCCGCAAAACACATCGGATCGAGCGGCGTCCGCCGTTTGAACGTATTGCCCTTGTCCGGCAAGGCGGCGGCGCCCTTGGGGCGGTGTCTACCAGGCTTTGGCGGAGGCCAATCTGCATCCTGATTGTGTCGCCGGCATTTCGATTGGCGCTGTCAATTCAGCGCTGATTGCCGGCAATCCCCCCGAAAAACGTGTCGCGCGGCTGAGGGAATTTTGGGAGACCGTCAGCACGGCTCCCTTTGGTGTCACTTACGTCCCGTCAATCGAGATTAAGGACGATTTCACCCATAGATGCTCAATCAGCTGAGCTCGTTGGGCACTTTGCTCGGCGGCGCTCCGGGCTTCTTCAAACCCCGCGTGCCGCCGCCCTCCCCTTTTACGCCCGAGGCCCCGGATTCTCTTAGCTATTACGATGTCGCTCCTTTGAAAGCGACGCTCGAACGCCTCGTGAACTTTGACCTCATCAATAGAGGAATTACCTGTCTCAGTATCGGGCGGTGAATGTGCGCACCGGCAACTTTGCCTATTTCGGCAACACCACGCATGTGATTGGCCCGGAACATGTCATGGCGAGCGGTTCTCTGCCGCCCGGTTTGCCTGCCACGGAAATCCAAGGCGAATATTATTGGGACGGCGGCCTTGTTTCGAACACGCCCCTGCAATGGGTGCTGTCTAGCAGGCCGCGCCAGGATACGATTGCCTTTCAGATCGATCTATGGAGCGCGAAGGGCAGCCTACCGCGCAATCTGATGGAGGCGGAAGTGCGCCGGAAGGAAATCCATTATTCGAGCCGCACCCGGGCTGCGACCGATCAATTCAAGACGTCGCAGCCGTTGCGCCACGCGGCCCACCACCTGCTTCAAAGGCTTCCCGACGAGCTGCGGCAACTGCCGGAGGCCGATCTTCTCGCCGGAGAGGCGGATGAAAAGGTCTACAACATCGTAAATCTCATCTATCACGCTCAGAATTACGAGGGTACATCAAAAGACTACGAGTTTTCCCGGCAAACGATGGAGGAGCATTGGCAGGCCGGCTACAACGACGCGGTGCGCACTCTGCGTCACCCCGAAGTTTTGCAGCGCCCCGAAAATCGCGAAGGCATTTTCACCTTCGACCTCGAGCGCGACGGACGGGACATAGAAGGTGCGGAAGGCCGCACCCGATCGACACCCGATGAGGAGACGCAGGAATGAAGCTTGCCGATGTCGCCAAAAGTGCTTTCGCCATGCCGCTGACCGACCCAGCCTACCCGCGCGGGCCGTACAAATTCTACAACCGCGAATTCGGGGTGATCAGCTACCGCTCGGATCCAGACATTCTGCGCGAGGTGGTGCCCGAACCCCTGGAGGTGGCAGGCGATACGGTCAATTACGAGTTCATCCGCATGCCCGATTCGACTGGCTTTGGCGACTATACCGAGACCGGCCAGGTGATTCCAGTGCGGTTTCGCGCTGCCGATGGGACGGTTCAGGAGGGCGGCTATGTGCACGCCATGTATCTCGACGACAATTCGCCGATCGCCGGCGGGCGCGAGATCTGGGGCTTCCCGAAAAAGCTCGCCTCGCCAAAAATCGCGCATGAGAGCGAGACGCTGGTCTGTACCCTTCACTATGGTTCGGTACTCTGCGTGTCGGCCACCATGGGCTACAAACATCACGAGCTTGACCCGGCGCCTTTGCTGAAAAGCCTCGCAAAGCCGAGTTTCATGATCAAGATCATCCCCCATGTCGATTGCACGCCCCGGATCTGCGAGCTCGTGCGTTATTATCTCCAGGATGTCACGCTGAAAGGCGCGTGGTCCGGCCCCGCGGCCATCGAACTTTTCGAGCATTCGATGTGCGATGTCGCCCGCCTGCCCGTGCGCGGCGTGGTTTCCGCCAGCCATTTTGTCACCGACCTGACGCTTGGCCTCGGCGAGGTCGTGCACGACTATTTGAAGGGCGCCTAAGCGTTTCCCCGGAAGTGCTCAGTTTGAATTTCGGCTTTGCGCCATGAGCGGCCGCTAACCGCCGACGGGCCCACATTCGCTGGTTCAGTGTGAACTGCTCCCCTTAGAACTCCGCCATTGCTCAGGTGAGGCGGCCTACGGCTGGCGAAAACGACACCCCGATCGCTGTTTTTTATAACTTCGACTAGGTTGGCACGATTCGCGGCCAAAGGTGGCCTGCAAAACAGGCCAGGCCGAGGCTCTATGTCAATTGATTACAAATTGTCGAAAGTAGTCATCAAATGCTTCAGAGGCATTGGGGATCTAGAGCTTGAGTTCAGGAATGGCTTCCCATCGGTCCTCATCGGGCCCAACAACGCCGGAAAATCCACAGTCCTCAACGCCATCGCTTTGGCTCTAAACTGCGGAGGCTCCCATCAGTGGACGTTTAGTGATGCCGATTTTTTCTGTGATGATAAGGGCAAGCGTTCCTCCGAATTCGTCGTCCAGGTCCGTTTCCATACCGACACCGAGAATGGCTACCCAGCGGTTAAGGGCGTAGGAAAGCCCACTCTGATCCGAGGCGTGCAAGTGAAAGGCAACATTCGCAAGGACGGACGCATCGCCACCAGCAGAACGCTCCTAAATGCCCAAGGAAAAGCGGTGACTTTCTCCACACGAACGCCGCTAGCTGAAGCAGACAGGAAGCAGTGGGCTGAGCACGACGTGGGGTATCGCGTCTTGAATGCCAAACTGGATGACATCTACGAACACACGCCCGAAGTCTGGCTCTTCAAGCCTCAGAACATCGACGCCTCGCTCTACGTCTGGAAGACAGGCCCAATCGCCAAGCTCTCCAAGCTGGTGGCGGCCAAATTCATTTCTGACGAATGGGTTTTGGATTTGGCAGGCGGCGGCAAGAAAAAAATGCCCGGCACGCTTAACGCGGCGCACAATTTTTTCCGAGAGGCCGTTGAGGCATTCCCGTTCTGGAAGGACGACATGAAACCAAAGCTGGGAGAGTCTTCAGCCGATACGTGGGATCCCATGCCAAGATCGATCTGAAGCCGGACACGCAGGCGATCGAAGAGTGGCTCGCCCAGCAACTGGCAATTTCCCTGGCCACCGATCCCAACAGCATCCCGGTTCCTCTGAAGAGCATGGGTGACGGCTGGCAAAGCATGATCAGGCTAGCCGCGCTCGAAGCGCTGACTGAGTATCCCGATCTTGTCCGTGAAAGGGTTGTCCTACTTCTTGAGGAGCCTGAAACTCACCTCCACCCGCACCTTCGCCGAAAGATTAGGCGAGTGTTGGGTGAACTCGCGGCAAAGGGGTGGCCTGTCGTCTATACGACGCACTCATCGGAGCTGGTGGCCTTCGATGAAGACCAGGTGATAAACCGAATGGTCCGTACGAATGGATCCGTCGCCAGCAAGAATGTGCACACGGACGGAATTAACCCAGACGCCAAGGTCCAGTCGAAGCTGGACAAGACTGGCGCCCACGATTTCCTGTTTGGAACGGCTGCCGATCTTCTGCGAAGGAAAGGACGCCAGCTTCGCCATCCGCCTCGGGTTCGACAAGAAAAGAGTCGACTGCGACGCGCGGTCGGTCAGTATAACACAGTGCGGCGGCGCCACCGCCATACTGGCCTTCGCTGAGATCTCGAAGGCATTAGGGATCCGCTGGTGTGCATTGACCGATCAGGACAAGCAGCAGGACGGAACTGTCAACCCGGCAACAGTGAAGGCGCGAACGAGCATCGAGCAACATCGAGGCAAGGAGGACATGCAGGTTCAGTGGCCGACCTGCCTCGAAAGTTGCCTGGGCGTGACCGCCGGAAAGGCAACCCCGGAGGTATGTCTATCTAAGCTTTCGGATGCAGCCTGGGAGTCAAACCACGCGCAGTTTAAGGCGGTGTTGGCCGACGTGGCGGAATGGATCGACCCGGCACTCAAGATCTGATCACCATCACTTATTAATCTCAGATTGTCTAGCATCCTTTCAGCACCCCAATACTCGACCCAAGGCGAATGCCGAGCGTCCGCAATGGGTCATGAGCAGAAACTAACACTCGGGCGCTATCCGCGTCCCCGATGAAAGGAATCCGAAAAAACCGCAAAATCAGATAGTTGATAGTCGCCTTTCGCGAAATCGCGTCCGGCACCGGCGCACCGCGATCTTTGCCTCCTCCGTTATTCTACATAAAAAATCCGTATTTTACAATAAACACTCGACAAAGCTGTTAATTGGATTATATACGGATTCATCTCGTAGGCTAGTGAGCTTTAAGGCATGGTCAAAGTCATTTCCGCAAATCGCCTCGCCGATGGAATCGTGGTCTATGCCGGCCGCGACGGCGCCTGGGCCGAGCGGCTAAGTCAGG
This sequence comes from Hyphomicrobiales bacterium, assembly GCA_003244015.1. Lineage (GTDB taxonomy): Bacteria > Pseudomonadota > Alphaproteobacteria > Rhizobiales > Beijerinckiaceae > Methylocapsa. The sequence goes on from QHBR01000103.1 coordinate 10,250, forward strand.
CGAAAATTTTTGCAAGTAAGGCCGAAGCGGAGGCCGGACTCCTCGTTGCCCAGAACGACGCGAAGCGCAATCTCGTCGTCGAACCTGTTGTGGTCGAAGTCACCGGAGATGCGAGCGGGCTGCGCGCGGTGACATTGCGCGAGGCAATTCGCGCGCGTGGTCCGACGATCGATTTCTTGCCGCGCCCGCATGCCTTCGCACAGGACGCGGGCGCGTCGCAAGAAAATACGGCCAAGCAAACAACGAATGCGGTTTTGCGGATACCGCGATTGGACACGCGAGAGCGTGAGTTTGTAAGCGCGACGGACTCTCCCGACGAGATCGCGCGATGAAGCAACACATAGAGAGCATGAGCGTTTCGATTTGAAATGCTCAGGGTATCGGGGGCGGTTCGCCCCGGCGGAGCACGGCTGACATGTATCGTTACGATGAATTCGACAAAAGCTTTGTCGCCGCGCGCGTGGCGCAATTTCGCGACCAGGTGGCGCGCCGTCTCTCCGGCGAATTGGACGAGGAACAGTTCCGGCCGCTTCGCCTGATGAATGGCGTTTATTTGCAATTGCACGCCTATATGCTGCGTATCGCCATCCCCTATGGAACCTTGTCGTCGCGGCAATTGCGCAAGCTCGCATTCATCGCGCGGCGCTACGATAAGGGCTACGGCCATTTCACGACGCGGCAGAACATTCAGTTCAACTGGCCGGCACTCAAAGATTGTCCCGATATTCTAAATGAGCTTGCCGAAGTCGAGATGCACGCGATCCAAACCTCGGGCAATTGCATCCGCAATGTCACGGCCGATCAATTTGCCGGCGCTTGCGCCGACGAAATCGAGGATCCCCGCCCCTACGCCGAAATTCTGCGGCAATGGTCTTCGCTGCATCCCGAATACTCGTTCCTGCCGCGAAAATTCAAGATCGCCGTCAATGGCGCCGCCAAGGATCGCGCCGCGATAAGGGTGCACGACATCGGCTATCAGATTGTCAAGAACGCGAGAGGCGAGGTGGGCTTTGCCGTCTATGTCGGCGGCGGCTTGGGCCGCACCCCTTTTGTCGGGCATAAGATCCGCGACTTCTTGCCGAAGGCCGATCTCCTCGCCTACACCAATGCAATTCTCCGGATCTATAATCTCGAAGGACGGCGCGACAATAAATTCAAGGCGCGCATCAAAATTCTCGTCCACGAGAAAGGCGCGGACGTCATTGCCGCCGAGGTCGAGGCCGAGTTCGCCAATCATCGCGACGACGCGCTCGCCCTGCCGCGACAAGAAATTGATCGGATCCGCGCCTATTTCGCCCCGCCGGCGTTGGCCGCGCGCGCGACACCTTCCATTGCGTTCGAAAAACGAAAAGCCAATGATTTCGTATTCGCCCGTTTCGCCGCGCAAAACGTGGTGGCTCATAAAACGCCCGGATATGGGATCGTCACGGTCTCCTTGAAGCCCATCGGCGGCATTCCAGGCGACGCGAGCGCTGAATCCATGGAAGCCATCGCCAATCTCGCCGAAACGTTTTCGCAAGACGAGATCCGCGTCGCGCATGAACAAAATCTCGTCCTGCCGCATGTCGCGCTCGATGATTTGCCCGAGGTGTTCGACCGGCTTGCCGGGCAAGGTCTCGCCACCGCGAATACCGGCCTCGTGACCGACATTATTTCCTGCCCCGGGCTTGATTATTGCGGCCTGGCGACCGCCCGCTCGATCCCCGTCGCGCAGCGGATTTCCGAACGGTTTGGCAATGGCGTGCGGGCGCGGGAGATTGGCGAGCTCAAGATCAATATTTCGGGCTGCATCAATGCTTGCGGGCATCACCATGTCGGCCATATCGGCATTCTCGGCCTAGAGAAGTCCGGCTCCGAGGCCTATCAGATCACGCTTGGCGGGTCCGCCGACGAGACTTGCAACGTCGGCGCGATCACCGGACGGAGCTTTTCTTCGGACGAGATCGTCGACGCGATCGAAACGGTCGTCGATACTTATTTGAAGTTCCGCGCCGGCGCGGCTGAGGATTTTCTCGCGGCCTACCGACGGATCGGAATGGAGCCGTTCAAGGAGGCTCTTTATGGCCGGCAATGAGGCTGCCCTCTCTGCCGGCGCGGATAGCGCCGCGCGGCTCGGCGCCAAATTCGCCGGCCTGGACACGCGCGAATTGATGCGCCGCGTGATCGCGGATCTGTTCCCTGGCCGGATCGCGCTTGTCTCGAGTTTCGGCGCGGATTCGGCCGTGTTACTCCATATGGTGGCACAAATCGACAAGACCACGCCGGTGTTGTTCATCGACACCCGGGTTTTGTTCGCAGAGACCCTCGCCTATCGTGACGAACTCGTGAACCATCTTGGCCTTTCAAATGTGATCGCCCTCGAACCAAAGCCCGCGCTGTTAGCGGTGGAAGATCCGGAAAACTTCCTTTGGGCAAGCAATCCCGGCCGCTGCTGCGAAATCCGCAAAGTCTTGCCGCTGGCGGAAGCGCTCGAAGGCTATGACGCCTGGATCAGCGGCCGCAAACGGTTTCAGGCTCACACCCGCAACGGCCTCGCCTTGTTCGAATCGGAAGGCGGCCGCATAAAAGTCAATCCGCTCGCGCACTGGCAGGCGGTCGAGATTCGAGACTATCTCGACGCCTTCGACTTGCCGCGCCACCCGCTCGTCGCCAAGAATTATTTTTCGATTGGGTGCATCCCTTGCACCTCGCCGGTTAGGCCTGGCGAAGACCCGCGCGCGGGGCGTTGGCGCGGGAGTAGCAAAGTCGAATGCGGGCTTCATACGCTGCCGCTTTACGCCGGTTTGGACATTTGAAAATGCCGGTATTCAAAGGCGATGTTTTCGTCCCGGATGACTGGCGCAATTTGGCGCAAGCAGAAGAACTGCCGCACACCGGCAAGATCGTCCTGACGCTGGCGCAATGGCGGGCGCGCAGCGGGGACGCGCGAAGCGATATACCGCTCGGCCTGCTCGTTGAACCGGGGCAGGACATAGGAACAATTGCGCAAGACCTTGCCCGTTTCGCGCTCGCCGCGGTCGCCTTTCCAAACTTCACCGATGGGCGCGGCTACTCGCTCGGGCGCCAGCTTCGCGGCCATTTTGGTTTTGCGGGTGAATTACGGGCGACCGGCGAGGTTCTATTCGACCAGCTGCAATTGCTTGCGCGCTGCGGCTTCGACAGTTTCGACATAAAGGATCCCGTCACAATAAGGCTGCTCGAAGCAGGCCGAAGGCCTAGCCTCGGCATTTTCTACCAGCCGGGTCTCGGGCCTGAAATTCCGGAGGAAACAAGACCTTGGGCGCGCCGCGCCGCATTCTGAAGCCCAGCGCGGCCACCGCGGCGAACACTTTTCTTTCTGCCGTTGCCCCGTGTCGTCGGTCCTGCTGGACGAAGAATTGGCACTTTCCGGGTTACTCGGCGAACCCACGCTGGTTTCCACTGGAGTGCTCGCCGAGAGATCACGGTATTGTAATTGTGGTCGCTGTGCCGAATGTCGGGCCGGGCGACTGGAAAACCACGGCGCAGGTCGCAAGGCCCCCTCCGCCGTTCAAATTGCAACCCCCGCCGTTACGCGCGGTAAATTCGAGGTTGTAAGTACCCGAGTGGATTGCCTTCACGTCGACGGTGAAGAAGCCCTTGCCGTTAATGTCGGTCGTGACCGCGCCGAACTCGACCGCCGTGAAGGGTTTGGTCACCCCTTGCCGTGTGATCGTTAGGCAGGGACCGCCCCCGGGTTGATCGTTCAGGACCTGGCCGAAGGTCGCGGGAAACGTGGTGCAGAAGATGTGAACGCCCACGTGATAGAGTTTACTGGGCATCGCACTCTTTAATGGGCACCTCGAAAAATATT
>QHBR01000400.1 GCA_003244015.1 Hyphomicrobiales bacterium
GGCTTGATCTTGTGGTCTTTGAGGAAGGCTTGAATCAAAACATGGTTAATCAGGTCTTAACCCTAGGCTCGACGGGAATGGCGGCGGGGGCTTCGCGTTCGAGCATACCCGCCCCGCCGACCGCGCCGAGCGTACCGACAACCGGTTGTTGTGTCACGATTTCCAGGACCCGCCCGAGCTTGAGGCCGAGCCCGTTGACGTAGCTATTGGCCTTGCGCAAGGCGTCGCGAACGGCGTCGCCGCGTAAGGCATCGTATTTCGTCTCCTTTTGCGAATAATCGAATTCGATGCGCTCAAAGCTGTTGGCGCCCTTGTCCATCAATTGGCCTAACAGGACACCGGCCTTTGTGATGTCCCTAATCCGCACGCTCAACGAATTGTGGGCGGCGTAGCCGCGCAACATCCGTTTGGTGACATTGCCATTGGCGCCATGGACCTCGTCGTAAACCGGCGAGAGCGTGACCGGCAGTGTCTTGATATCTTTCGCCTCGATACCTTGCGCCTTGATCTCGCCGATCATCGCCTGCACGGCGCGGGCGTTGTCGCGCGCGGCGTCGGCGGCGGTTGGCCGTTCCGTGTCGACGGCGACCGAGATCGTCGCGACATCGGGGCCGACTTCCGTGCTTGCGACGCCGGTTGTCGTGATGTACGGCACCGAGTCTTTTAGGGGCAGAGCTTGTTGGGCATGCGCAATATTAAGTGGCGTCCCAATGGCGAGCGGAAGAGCGGCGACGAAAGCGAGGCGGGCAAGCGGAAGAGAAAAGCGGAAGGTTGACATGAGAAATCTTTCGGGGGGAGGAAGGCTGGGCGTCGCGCGCCAAAGGCTAAAGTGTCCTCTGTTGGTGGCGCTTTTTCGACGAACCGCTGCCATTTGTGGACCGGCGTCGGGCGGGCCAACGCGTCGCCGAGCGCACTTCCTTCGGCCCCATAGGGGCATCGTTGGCAAAAGGTGCGTTTCTTCCACTTGGCCACCGTCTTCGGGTTGATCCCGCACTGTTCAGCCAGCTCGTTCGGGCTCTTTTGACGATGCTGTATTGATCGCCGCGCTGCCGCTGTCGTACGGGCGCATCCGTGAGAACTTGTCCCAAAATCCCTCCATTGCAGCTTGGCGTATTTTACCCCAGCACAAATTGGGACTAAACAAGTATTTCCCGCCCGGCTTTATCCCCCCGCGCTTGGGGCTTGCCCGCTCGGAAAGCGGGCAAGGGTTGCGATCACTTCGGCGTCCGTGACCTGGCGGAAATCGCCGTAGAAAAAACCGACCGCTTCGAGCCACGTGGGAGATTCAAGACAGACGACATTGTCGGCTTCGTCCCGCAACTCATCGAGGGTGTCCTTGGCCGCCACCGGCACGGCGAGCACCAGCTCCTTTGGCGCGCGCGCGCGGATCGCGCGAAGAGCCGTGCGCATTGTTGCGCCGGTCGCGATGCCGTCATCGATGACAATGACGATGCGGCCCGCTACAGCTTGCCGCGCTCGGGCGCCAAGATAGCGGCGGCGGCGGCGTTCGATTTCGGCGAGCTCCGCGTCGCGGACCGCATTGAATTCCGTTTCCGTGACGCCGGAGCTTTGGATGATTTCCGCATTGCGCACGACGATCGGCGCGGCGCCGCCGGCAACCGCGCCCATCGCGAGTTCAGGCTGCGACGGAACGCCGATTTTCCGGACCAGGATCAGATCGAGCGGCGCGCCGAGGGCCGCCGCGACCTCGGCCGCGACAGGCACGCCTCCGCGAGGAAGTGCAAGGACTATCGGCAAGCGCTCCTTGTATCCGGCGAGCGCCGCCGCCAGGCTACGGCCAGCGGCCGAGCGATTCTCGAAGGACATTGCGCCGCTCCCTGTCCCGCACTTACTCCGCCGCAAATCCGCTGTTGCGCGGCTGGCGCAAAAGTTCGCGTGTTATTCGATTCAAGAATCTTTACCGGCGGCCTTGCGGGCGCGTTTGGCCAGCGTGCGCAGCCGCAAGGCGTTGAGCTTGATGAAGCCCGCGGCGTCGCGATGGTCATAGGCGCTTGCGCCTTCCTCGAAGGTCACGAGATCCTGATCGTAGAGCGAATAAGGGCTCGAACGGCCAACGACGAAAGCCGAGCCCTTGAAGAGCTTCAGGCGCACCCGGCCCGTGACGAATTCCTGGCTGCGATCGATTAGGGCTTGCAGCATTTCGCGCTCCGGCGAGAACCAGAATCCATTGTAGATGAGTTCGGCATATTTCGGCATAAGCTCGTCCTTGAGATGCGCTGCGCCGCGATCGAGCGTGATCTGCTCGATGCCGCGATGGGCGAAATAAAGGATCGTGCCGCCGGGGGTTTCATACATGCCGCGCGATTTCATGCCGACGAAGCGGTTTTCGACGAGGTCGAGACGACCTATACCATGCGCGCGGCCAAGCCCATTCAAATGCGCAAGCAGGGTCGCGGGCGACATCAACTCGCCATTGACGGCGACCGCGTCGCCGCGCTCGAAATCGACCTCGACATAACCTGGCTGGTCTGGCGCATCCTCCGGATTTAGGCTGCGGGAATAAACATAGTCCGGCACTTCTTGCGCGGGGTCTTCCAGCACCTTGCCTTCCGAGGACACATGAAGAAGATTGGCGTCGACCGAAAACGGCGCTTCGCCGCGCTTGTCCTTGGCGATGGGGATCTGGTTTTCTTCCGCGAAGGCGATGAGCGCGGAACGCGAGGTCAGGGCCCACTCCCGCCACGGCGCGATGACCTTGATGTCGGGCTCCAGCGCATAATAGGCAAGCTCGAAGCGCACCTGATCGTTGCCCTTGCCAGTGGCGCCATGGGCCACGGCGTCCGCGCCCATCTTGCGGGCAATCTCGATCTGCTTCTTGGCGATCAACGGCCGCGCGATCGAGGTGCCGAGCAGATAGAGCCCCTCATATCGCGCATTGGCGCGAAACATCGGGAAAACGTAGTCCCGGACGAATTCCTCGCGCAGATCCTCGATGAAAATATGTTCGGGCTTGATGCCGAGCAATACCGCCTTTTGGCGTGCCGGTTCCAGTTCCTCGCCTTGGCCGAGATCGGCCGTAAAGGTCACGACCTCGCAGCCATAAGTGGTTTGCAGCCATTTGAGGATGATCGACGTGTCGAGGCCGCCAGAATAGGCGAGCACGATTCTTTTCACGTCCACTATGTCAGCCGCCATCGCGAACTCGCGGAGGATGAGAGATGCGCGGGACTATAGTGGCGAAGCCGGGCCGCGCAAGTGCGTCCTCGAGCGCTTCCCGATCATATGGAATCATGTGATCGAAAAGGAATCGCTCAATATCAATACGGTGGAGCATGTCCTTATCGAAAAAGTCGACCAACTTTTTCGAGACATGCTCTGGTGATCCGCCGGATTGCTATTGGATAAGCGCGATTTTCCGAACTTGCGCCAAACTGGCGGCCCCGTCCGCCAAACCGTCATGGTTAAGCGACGTTTAAGAAATACGCTTCAGTCTTCCTTTCACATTGGCTCCGGAAGCGGCAGCCGGGCGCTCGAAAGGATGACTTCATGAATTCCAAAGATTTGGCGAAAAAATCGCGGCGGCGGTCGTGATGGCTGGCGCCGTCCCATTGGCGGCTTGGTGCAGTTTAGCTATGCCCGCGGCCGGCGCGGACTTCGGGCAGCCGTTTCCCGGTCTCCCCGCCTCCGCGCCGCCCGACGACAGGGTTGAGTTCGCCTCCAACTGGTATGTGCGCGGCGATCTTGCCTATGCCCAAGAAACCTATCCACAAATATCCCCCGATTTTACGACTGGCTCCTCGCCCTCGGTGCTCAACACTTACAGCGCCGGCGTCGGCATGGGATACAAGGTCAATAATTATTTCCGGACGGATCTCATTCTTGATTATCGCTCGCAGATCCATACGGTCCGACCACGCGCTGCTTGACGTCGGCTATCGCTTTCTTGATCTTGGAACCGTCACCGGCTTGTCAAGCGTGACAGGAACGACCGTGACCCAGAGAGTCCGCGCTAACGAGCTGCGCGCCGGCGTGCGCTATATGATTGATTAGACCGCGATCGCCTCAAGCCGAATCGCCCTTGGTTTCCCGCGGTTATTTTGCGATCACGCCTGAAGGGGAAAGGTATCAGGCGAAGCGGCGTTCGCTTCGCCGGAAAACAAGGAGGCGCCGCGCTTTTGCGCGGCGTTTTCAGCCCATTGCCTTCACGATGGCATCGACCATTTTCTTGGCGTCGCCGAACAGCATCGTTGTATTGGGCCTGAAAAACAATTCATTTTCGACGCCGGCATAGCCAGTGCCCATTCCACGTTTGACGAAGAGCACATCTTTGGCGTGCTCCACATCGAGGATTGGCATGCCATAGATCGGCGATGACGAATCGGTTTTGGCGGCGGGATTTGTTATGTCGTTGGCGCCGATGACAAACGCGACATCGGCATCGGGAAACTCTGGATTGATGTCGGTGAGTTCGAAAACCTCGTCATAGGGCACATTGGCCTCGGCGAGCAGCACGTTCATGTGCCCCGGCATGCGCCCGGCGACCGGATGGATCGCGTATTTGACGTCGACACCCTTGCTTTTCAGGATGTCCGCCATTACCCCCACCACATGCTGTGCCTGGGCAACCGCCATTCCGTAGCCCGGCACGACAATCACTTTCTTCGCGGCAAGCAAGATTTTGGCGGCACCCTCCGCCGAGCCTTGCTTCACCGGCCGCGTCTCCGCTTCGCGCGTGCCGGCGGGCACGGCGGTTTCGCCGCCGAAGCCGCCAAGCATCACCGAGATGAAAGAGCGGTTCATCCCCCTGCACATGACGTAAGAAAGAATTGCGCCGGACGAACCAACGAGAGCGCCTGTAATGATTAAGGCCAGATTGACGAGGGTGAACCCGATGGCTGCCGCGGCCCATCCCGAATAGGAATTGAGCATCGAAATCACCACCGGCATGTCCGCCCCGCCAATCGGTACAATTAGCAGAACGCCGAGCGCGAAGGACACGAGGACGATCAGCCAGAATACCAGATGGGCCGCGGTCGGCACGAAAGCAAAAATGGAGACCGCGAGCAATATGCCGAGACCGATGTTAATCGCGTGGCGGTTCGCAAGCAGGATGGGGTTGCCGGTCATCCGCCCATCGAGCTTTAGGAAAGCGATCACCGAGCCGGTGAATGTGATCGCCCCAATCGCGGCACCGAGCGACATTTCAAACAGCGTCGAGCCATGAATTTCGTTTCGCACGCCGAGACCGAAACCTTGCGGAGCATAAAGCGCGCTCGCGGCGACGAATACCGCCGCAAGGCCGATGAGGGCATGGAACAAGGCGACAAGCTGCGGCATCGCCGTCATCTCGATGGTGCGGGCCCGCCAAACGCCGATGGAGCCGCCGATCGCCACGGCGAGCAAGACCCACAGAAACGAGGAGAACCCCCACGGCAGCTGATAGAAGAAGGTTGTCGCCGCCGCGATACCCATGCCAATCACGCCGAACCAGTTGCCTTGCCGGGCGGTCTCGGGCGAGGAGAGGCCGCGCAACGCGAGGATGAAGAGGATCCCCGAGACGAGGTATAAAAGAGCCGCGATATTTCCGTTCAACATCGCTTCAGCCCTTTTTCTTGAACATGGACAGCATCCGCTCGGTGACGAGGAAGCCGCCAAAGATATTGACCGACGCAAGGGTCAGAGCGAGGAAACCGAACACGTGGGCGATGCCTGAATCGTTGCCCGAGCTTGGATCGATGCCGGACGAGAGAAGGGCGCCAACCACGATGACCGAGGAGATCGCGTTGGTGACCGACATCAGCGGCGTGTGGAGCGCAGGGGTCACGGCCCAGACGACGTAATAGCCAACAATCACGGCAAGCGCGAAGATCGCCAGCCGGAATATAAAAGGATCGATTGCCCCGCCGCTCGCCGCCGAGGCACCGGCCGCAATCTGCTCGGCATAGGCCTGCACGGCATCGGCAGCGTGCCACGCCGCCCGGGTTGCGGCCTGTATTTTGTCCAGCAACTGTGGATCGACTTCTGCCATCTCATGCCCTCCTGCTTGATTTCTTGTCGATTGAGATCTTGGTTGTTGATGAGATATTGGGCTCAGCGCCCCGCGTGGAAGCTTGGATGCACGAGGAAGCCATCCTTGGTGAGCAAAATTGCCTTGACGAGTTCATCGTCCCACTTGATCGCGAGCGACTTGGTTTTCGGGTCGATCAGGGTTTCGACGAAAGCCAGAAGGTTTTT